>NZ_JBNUPF010000003.1:0-87057 GCF_050409565.1 Facklamia sp. P12955 | reverse complement strand
ATAAGCATGCCCATTTAGAAGCACCTTGTGTAACATATGTTTGACAACTCTAGAATAATATCGGCCTTATTCGCAATATTCGCTAGACGATATCCCTTTCTTTTGTTATAATGTTTCTTAGAGTGCTTGCATAGTGTCTATTAGTAGACTCTATGTAAGTAACAATTTTTATAGGTAACGCTTAGGAGGAACGGGTAGAATGTCAGAGTTTGTTGAGAATAATGAAGTAAATGAAGAAGTAGAAGCAACGGAAGAGGTTGAGACTACTCAAGTAGAAGAAAGCAATGGTTCAGAAACTATTGAAACAATGGAAGATGCTTTAGATAGTGTCTTAGATATTAAAAGTGGCGATACCGTTTACGGTGATGTTTTAGCTTTTGATGAAAATAATCAAGTACGTGTAGCAATTAAAAACAGTGGTGGATTAGAAGGGGTTATCCCAGCTAACGAACTAGCTGCAACACGCGTTGAAGATCCTACTGAAGTTGTAGCAATTGGTGATGAAATCGAATTAGTAGTTATCAAGCCAATCCAAGATAAAGAAAATGGCAACTTCTTATTATCTAAAAAACGTGTCGATGCTAAAAAAGTATGGGCAGAATTAAAAGAAAAATCAGAAAATGGCGAAACAATTGAAGCACCTGTTAAAGATGTTGTTAAGGGTGGTTTAGTAGTTGACGCTGGCGTTAGAGGATTTGTACCAGCTTCAATGGTAGAAGATTTCTTTGTGGATGACTTCTCACCTTATAAGGGTCAAACATTAGAGTTCAAGATTATTGAAATTGATGAAAACGACAACCGTTTAATCTTATCTCATAAAGAAATTGCACGTGAAAAACGTGAAGCTGAACGTGCTCAACGCATGGAAGAATTAGAAGAAAATACAATTGTAGAAGGTAAAGTAGCTCGTCTAACTAACTTCGGTGCTTTCATCGATTTAGGTGGCGTTGACGGATTGGTTCACATCAGCCGTATCGCTCACGAACACGTTAAACATCCAAGTGATAAATTAACTGTTGGTGAAACAATTGAAGTTAAAATCTTGTCAATCGACAAGGAAGAAGGACGTATTTCACTTTCAATCAAGGATACCTTAGAAGGACCTTGGGAAAATATTGAAGAAAAAGCACCAGAAGGTTCTGTACATACAGGAACTGTTAAACGTTTAACTAACTTTGGTGCCTTTGTGGAAGTATTCCCTGGTGTTGAAGGTTTAGTACATATTTCTCAAATTGCTCATGAGCATATTGAAACTCCTCAAGATCGTTTAACTGAAGGCCAAGAAGTTGAAGTGAAAGTTCTTTCAACAGATGCAGAAGCTCAAAGATTATCCCTTTCCATTAAAGCTTTATTAGACAAGCCTGAAGGTTACGAAGAACCAGTTCGTCGCGAACGTCAAGAATCAAATGATTCAGATCGTCCACGTCGTCCAAGAAGAAACCGTAATTCAAATAATCAAACAGCTAACCGTTCTAACCAAGCCCGTCAAAACACTAACTCAATTAATGATGCAGCCAATGAAGGAAGCTTCACATTGGGTGACATGTTAGGCGATGCATTCAAGTCTTTACAAGACGATGCTGAGTAATCGATTCTAATAACATTACTTACTCCAATTGTTTCTTCCATTTTGCTGATTAGCTTAATGGAAGAAACAATTGGTTTTTAATTTATGGAGGTGAAAGTATGGAAATACCAGTAGTGGCTATTGTGGGCCGACCGAATGTCGGTAAGTCCACCTTATTTAATCGCTTAATTGGCGATCGTCTTTCGATTGTAGCCGATTATGAAGGGGTGACGCGTGATCGAATTTATGCAACAGGATCATGGTTAGGTCGTGAATTTCGACTGATTGATACCGGGGGTATTGATATGAGTGATGAACCCCTCATGCATAAAATTAAATACCAAGCTGAAATTGCAATGGAAGAAGCCGACGTTATTATTTTTATGACCTCAAGTCGAGAAGGCGTCACCGATGCGGATGAAGCCATAGCCCATTATTTACACCGCACCAATAAACCGGTGGTTTTAGCAGTCAATAAGGCGGACAATCCAGAACAAAGGCAGCAAGTCTATGAATTTTATGCTTTAGGTCATGGCGATCCCTATCCCATATCGTCTTCGCACGGAACCGGAACAGGAGATTTATTAGACCAATTAGTTTCGCACTTCCCAGCCGATAGTCCGGATGCAGATGATCGCGAACGCATTCGTTTTTCTTTTATTGGACGGCCAAATGTCGGCAAGTCTAGCCTGGTTAATGCCTTATTACAAGAAGAACGTGTGATTGTATCCAATATTGAGGGAACAACCCGTGAAGCAGTCGATACCGATTTTGTTAGTCAATCTGGACGCCATTTTACAGCAATCGACACAGCAGGTATTCGTAAGCGAGGCAAGGTTTATGAAAATACCGAAAAATATTCTGTCATGCGAGCCTTATCAGCCATTGACCGTTCAGACATTGTCTGTCTAGTAATCGATGCAGAGACTGGCATTCGTGAACAGGATAAGAGGGTAGCAGGATACGCTTTTGAAGCCAATAAGGGCATGGTTATTTTAGTCAATAAATGGGATGCCGTCGATAAGACCGACAAATTATTTGAGAAATTTACCGATGATATCCGGAATGAATTCCAATACTTATCTTTTGCGCCCATTCTTTTCGTTTCTGCCAAGACGGGCCAACGCTTAGAGAAACTACCGGCTATTTTGGAAGAAATCTATGAAAACCGCTATCGTCGCATTCAATCTTCGGTCTTGAATGATGTTTTGATGGATGCGATTGCCATGAACCCTACACCCACTGATAAGGGACGTCGGCTTAAGATTTATTATATGACTCAAGTGGCTGTCAATCCACCAACCTTTGTCGTCTTTGTTAATGATACAGAATTAATGCACTTCTCTTATGTAAGATTCTTAGAGAACAGGATGCGTGATTCCTTTTATTTTGACGGTACACCGCTCAATCTAATTATTCGTAATCGAAATTAAGAGATAGGAAGATTTTGTTGTAAAATCAAGGTCAATTCGTTGTCTTAACCTTGATGTTATGTTATTCTATACAAGAAATAATCAACAGATGATTATTTTCCAATCTATAGAAATAAAGGAGGAGATTTATTAATGGCAAATAAAGCAGAATTAGTAGAACGTGTAGCTGGAAAAACTAACTTAACAAAGAAAGATGTAACAGCCACTGTTGAAGCATTATTCGAATCAGTTCAAGAATTTTTATCTGAAGGTGAAAAAGTTCAGATTATTGGTTTCGGAACTTTCGAAGTTCGCGATCGTGCAGCTCGTAAAGGACGCAACCCACAAACTGGTGAAGAAATTGAGATTGCAGCCACTAAAGTTCCTGGCTTCAAAGCTGGTAAAGCTTTAAAAGAGGCAGTTAAATAATTAAGCATTAGATTGGTGATGAAAGTTTCTGGCTTTCATCACTTTTTTATTTATCAGTCTTTATCCTCTAATAGTAATATGAAAATAGATTCAAAGGGATGATCTATTTGGTTGTCTTTGTCTAGCATGGTATAATAGGCTAGACATGGAGGGAACCAAAATGGATAATTTTTTCAGCTTAATGGAGTCTACTAATCAGATTGAGGAGCAATATAAGCTCTTTAAACGCCATTTAAAAAGAATGGATGGAATGGATGAAGTTTTTTTAGCGCAAATATTAGACCGAATGGCTTTTTGGGGTCAATCAGGCTACCGACATCTGCAGATTCAAGCTTATGAAGCTCTTTATCAAAAATTTCCGTCCTCAGTGTTAGCTTTTCTTTTAGGGTATAGTTATTCCGCAGTTAGTCAATATGACAGGGCTTATCAATGGTTGGATAAAGTCGATAAGCAAGACTTGGACCTAGAAGGTCGCTTATTGCTAGCGGATGTCAATCTTAAGCTAGGACACTTAAATGAAGCGCGCAAAGAATTACAAGCTATCATTAACGACCATCCAAGAGATTATCGAGCTTATCATCAAATGAGTGAATTCTATCGCATGCAGGCTATTAATGAAAAAGCAATCTACTATCTTGAGACCTTAATGGAATATTTTATCTCAGAGGATGATTCTTTAAGGCGCCAATGGCGAACAGATCTCTTAGCCCTTTATTTAAGTAGTGAGAGAATCGACACTGAAAAAATCAGTGCATTATTTGATCAAGATAATGAAGATTTGACGATTGAAACAGCTGATGAATGTTATTTATTGGCGCATTTTTATGCCCAAATTAATGATTTCAATCGATCAAATCATTTCTGCGAGTTAGGCCTTCAAATCGATCCCGACCATTTTGAATTAAGACTCTTACAATTAGAAAATTTAACCTATCTACAAGAAACTAGCCGATTTGCCAATCAGTTAGATCAACTATTAAAAAGCCTACCTCCATATGATGGAGTGGTTATGGATTGCCTGCGTTTGGCTGATCGAATGGGAGTCTTTACAGCCAAGCTCATTCAATTATTGGAGGATTACTACCCTTTATTGGATAATGCTGAGGATCAATTCTTAGTTCTCTCGGCCTATGTGGCTTATTATCTTGATCAAAAAGACTATCAACAGGCAAACTTGTTTATGGAAAAATTTGATTTACAAGCCATTGACGAGTCACTTTTGGCCTATTTAAAAGGCAAAATCTTATTTCATCAAGGACAAAAAGAGCAAGCTAAGGCTTATTTAGATCTAGCATGGGATCAACAAGTTCTTGCTAAAGATTTACCTGACATGATCCAGCAATTGTCCAATCTCTAGTCAATCTTAAAAACTCATGAGGGAGGTAAGACCATGGAAAATATTCAAGATAAACACTTATTTTTAAATTGGATGATTCTCAACCATCCTCATCCCAATCGCGAGATAATGATCTTTTTAGCCTATTTACAAATGAGGCCTAGTGAGCTGCAATGGGTTGAGTTTTCGCATGATGTCATCTATGCTCCAAGAGGAATAAAGATATCCTATCCCCCCTTGCAAGAGCCCCCCTTGGTCTATTATAAAGAAGATTATATCTACCATCAGATTGATCAAGCCTTTCACGATTTCCGGTTGAACTCACTTAAAAAGGGTCAAAGCTTTTACATAGAGTTTGATTTAGCCGATTATCAACTAGAGGCGATGCAAAGAGGTCTTTTAAAAGAAAATCCATTTGTCCCCATCCAAATGAAGGCTTTAGATCAAGTCAATCAAAGCTTACATCAAATTAGTCGCCAAGCTTATAAACAAATGATCATGGAAAAGATTGACGGTGCTTTAGAAACAAATAATTACGATCAAATTGAGCAATGGCTTGATCAATTTCAATCCGGTTTGGAGTGATAGCATGCAAATATCTTTAGAGGATTCGCTTTTTCAAGCGTCTATTCCTGTATTAAAAAAAATTGAGTCTCATGGCTATGAGGCTTATTTTGTTGGAGGGGCCATTCGCGATGTGCTATTAGAAAAATCAATAGGGGATATTGACATTGCGACTTCCGCCTTTCCTCAAGAAATTCAAACCATCTTTCCCAAACACTTTGATGTAGGCATCCAACATGGCACCATTGTGGTTTTATATCAAGGAAACTCTTATGAAATAACTACTTTCCGTACCGAATCGACTTATTCGGATTATCGAAGGCCCGACCATGTAGAATTTGTCAGAAATCTTGAGTTAGATACTTTGAGACGAGATTTCACGATCAACGCCATGGCAGTAGACGCCAAGGGCAATTTATATGATTTTCATGGGGGCTATCAAGATTTGAAAGATAAGTTGCTGAGGGCTGTCGGCGAGCCATTGGAACGTTTTCAAGAAGATGCCTTAAGAATCATGCGTGGCATTCGTTTTGCCTCTCAGTTAGGCTTTCGATTAGAAGAAAAAACTTTCCAAGCCATGTGCCAATTAGCTAGCAATCTGTCTAAAATTTCCATTGAACGCATCCGCATTGAATTAGAAAAGATGATGGCAGGGTCTTATTTAACACAAACCATTTCATCCTTTAAAAAGGCTAAGCTAGACCAAGCTTTCCCTCAAGCCAATCAATTTGATTATGTAGAAGGTTTGACTTACTTGGTAAATCAAACAACAGGACAAGCAGGGCTTAGTCCACTTATCACTTGGTCCTTGCTATTAAAGGGAATGGAAATTAATGAAGAAAAGACTCAAAGACACTTGATGAAGCAGTGGACCTTATCTAATCGTTTAATGGAGCAAGTAGTCGCTTTTTTAAAGCTTGACCATGAAATTAGCCAGCAGACCTTCACCATCGAAACCGTCTATGGCTATGCTCAAGAAGTGATTGATCAAATGAATACTTATTTAGAAATCACTGATCAAATGGCTACCAAAAAAGAAATAGAAGTTTTAATAAGTAATTTACCTATTAGAAAGCGGCAAGAACTAGCCATTAATGGTAAGCAAATTATGCAAGCACTTAAAATGGCAAAAGGCGGGCCGGTGATTGGTCAATTGCTCGATCAAATCGAAGCAAAGGTTATTAGAGGAGAATTAACTAACCAAACCGCTGCCATTATTGACTGGCTCAAAGACCAATAAATATATTAAAAGAGAGGAGGGACTTCATGAAATATGCCATCGTCGACCTCGAATCAACCGGACCACGTCTAGACAGTGGAGACCGAATTATTCAAATTGGGGCGGTTCTTATTGATCAAGGTCAAATCATTGGTCAATATGAAATGCTGATTAATCCTGAACGTGAGGTCCCACAAAACATCCAACAATTAACCGGTATCTCACAAGAAGAGGTTGATCAAGCACCTCTTTTTGAATCAGTTGCAAACTTATGGTTCAAGCGTTTAGAAGATTGTCTTTTTGTAGCGCATAATCTCAACCATGACTTGACCTTTATGCAACACCATTTCCAAGCGTGTGGCTATGATTTTAACCCTTTGGCCATCGATTCCGTCAAGTTAGCTAAAATTATCTTCCCTCAGGCCACAGGATTCAATTTAACAGATTTAAGCTTCTATTTAGACATTCCCTTTAACCAGGCGCATCAAGCTTTAGCAGATGCCAAAATAACCGCAAAAATATTAAATGCGATGGCTAGCAAGTGGATGCAACTGCCTAGTAAAACACAAACCCTCTTATTGGATTTAGCTCAGGCTTTAGATAAGCAGGAAATTATTTTCTTTCAACAACCGCAGCAATTCATACTCAATCAAGCAGCAGACACTCAATTAGATAAAAAACCACCATTTGATCAAGAAAATCTTCTAAGTACGAAAGCAAAAGCTCAAATTAATTGGTTGTTAGAAAAAATGCAGACTACAAATCGATTAGTAGTAGAAGGACAATGGCGGCCAATTGATCCACTAGTGGTAAAATATTGGTTGCTTGAAGTTTTAGCTAAAAATAAGTCTTCGCTGGTATTAGCTGTTTCTAGTCAATCGGCTCTCGAAGAATGGGCTACTTTCTTCAAGCAAGAAGAAATCCCTTTTTCTTACTTATTGAGACCGAGTCAATATTTACATTTAGATCATTTTAAACGCTACCTTGATCAAGTGGTGATTTCTCAATTAAATCAGCAAGAAATTTTAGTGATTGCTTCAACCTTAGTCTGGCTAGAAGAGACCCAAACAGGCTTACTGATGGAAATGAACCAAGAATTGAAGATTAGCGATCAAATTAATCGCTTTAATCATGGGCTTTATCCCAATTATCGAGCCTCCTATTTTTACCAAAAAGCTTTATCCAATCATGATAAACAAGCAGTCGTACTGACTCAAACCAGCTATTTGATGGAAGAAGCGAGTCAAGAGGGCAGTTTTAGTAAACAGCAGCTCCTAGTGTGTGATAATCTCAGTCTATTAAGCAGACAATTGTCCTTTTTCCACCAAATACAGTTGGCTTATAGTCAACTCTTAATTTTGTGCCAACAAGTCTTGGATATCTTATATCATCAGGATCGAACGCATGCTGCTATTCAAGCTTCAATCTTAAGAATGGATCATTTAATTAATCTAATCCGGCAAGTATTGAATCTTTTAGAAAGTGAAATTCAAAATCACCACTTCCGAGCGGTTGAGCGGGAGTCCAGCAGAGAAGTCAAGGTGTCCTTGTCAACTACTCGAGCTATCTTAAGCATTCAACAGCAAATGCATAAGGCTTTAAAAACACTGCTTCAAGAACAAGCATTAAAAGATCTTTTAGCAAGCAAGCCACATCATCTTAAGATAAAAATGCTGCACCTACAGGCCTTTTTAAATAATTTAGATAACTTTCAAGCTAAAATTAGTCAGTCCGAAGGTTATTTAACTATTCGTGTCAGCCAAATAGAAGATCGTTATTATCAATTCCAACTGACATGGAAACCCATTCGTTTAGTTCAAGAATATCAACATGCCTTTGAAAGCTTTCAACAAGTCTTACTCTTTAGTCCAGGGGATCTGCATTTTCGCTTAAATAGCGGGAGTTATTATCAGTTAGGACTCGATCTATACAACTACTTGCAATTACCACAACCAATGGAAAAGTTAGTCATTGACGTACCATTCGATTGGATTGCTAAAAAAAGTCAAGATTCTCAAAGAAATCAAGAGCAAGGTCGCTTAATCGGTGAAAACTTGCTTGAAAGCATTGAAGCTGATCAGCTGCCACCCTTAAGTCTGATTATTGTAAACAATCGCCAGCAAGCTATTGATGTTTATCGCCAAATAAAAGGCAAGTTAAAAGATCAAGAACAAGTTCGATTGTTGGGTCAACATGTATCTGGATCCTTAAATAAAATCAGACGGTTGGCTATGGATGATTGTGATACCATTTTAGTCATTCAATGGCAGTCGCTCTTAAATGAAAACTGGCTGTTAGATAAGCGACCTTGCCATATATTCTGGCTGCGCTTACCTTTTAGATCGTTAGAAGATGCTTATATTTTAGCATTAGCAGACCACTTGAATCTGCCTTTCGAACTAATCTTTGATCACTTATTAATCGATCGAATGCTAGTCGATTTTGCCATTGCTTTCGACTATTTAGACCGCCACTTTAACTGTCAAAATTTCTGTTTGTTAGACGATCGTGTCTTTACCAAATATTATTCTAAAGAAATCAGACAGAAGCTTGAACATCTGGTAGAATTTAATTTACAATAAGGAATAGAATATTTTAGAGGGGAAGCATAGAAACTTATGAGTAAACGGACAGTTTCAATCTTGACATTCATCACCTTGTCAATCATGATAGCCTTATTAGCTGTTTTTATGAAAAGTCAGACAGCTTATAACTTGGCTCAAGAAGAAGCAATCGCTTTAGTGACATATGATTATGCGGTAGAAAAGGTTAATAATTTTTATTGGACCACCATTGATCAAGCAACCTTTGCTCTTGATTTTTTTGACGAGAATAATCAGCAACACTATGCTATTATTGAACGAGAAGGTGGAGACATTCATTACTATTCAGTGAACGAATTATTTACTGAAGAAGAAGCAAAATCCGTGACAGCTAGCCAAATTGAAGAGCCAAAGATTATGCAAGCTCGCTTAGGTCTTTATCAATCGGAACCTGTCTGGGAAATGACTTTAAAGAATGACAACAACACCATCACTTATTTTCTACTCTCTGCCAAGACCGGCAAGTGGATTCAAACCATATCAAACATATAAGTAGGAGGAAAATAAATGGAAACTATCACAATGAACCAAGCGGCATCACACTTAAACCAAAAAGTACAAATTAACGCTTGGTTAACAAACAAACGCTCTTCCGGTAAAATTGCCTTTTTACAACTACGTGACGGCAAGACTTACTTCCAAGGAATCGTCTTAAAAGCTGAAGTGGGAGATGAAGTATTCGATACTGTTAAGAGCTTGGGGCAGGAATCAAGTCTAAAACTAATCGGAACTGTTCAAGCTGACGACCGTTCTGCTTTAGGCTATGAACTTTTAGTTCATTCAGTGGAAGTGATCGGCGAAAGTCATGACTATCCAATTACACCTAAAGAACACGGGACAGACTTTTTAATGGATCACCGTCATTTATGGTTGCGTTCTAGTCGCCAGCATGCCATTATGCAAATTCGTAACGAAATTATCCGTGCAACTTATGAATTCTATAATGACCGTGGCTTCATTAAGATTGACCCACCCGTTCTAACTGGGTCAGCACCGGAAGGAACCACTGAACTGTTCCACACTAAGTATTTTGAAGAAGATGCTTATCTTTCTCAATCTGGTCAATTATATATGGAAGCAGCCGCTATGTCCTTTGGTAAAGTCTTCTCATTCGGACCAACTTTTAGAGCGGAAAAATCTAAAACTCGCCGTCACCTGATTGAGTTCTGGATGATGGAGCCTGAAATGGCCTTTACCGACCACGAACAAAGCTTAAAAGTCCAAGAAGAATATGTGGCTTACTTGGTACGTAATACGATTGACAACTGCAGCATGGCCTTGGAAACACTAGGGCGTGATATTGATGTGCTTGAAAAGTATACTCAAGTTCCTTATCCACGTATTGAATACACTGAGGCCGTTCAATTATTAAAAGATAATGGTTTTGATGATATTGAGTGGGGCGATGATTTCGGTTCACCACACGAGACTTTTATTGCTAACCAACATGAACAACCAGTCTTCATTGTCAACTGGCCACGCTCTATCAAACCTTTCTATATGAAAGTCAATCCTGACAACCCAGAAACCGTTTTATGTGCCGATATGATAGCGCCAGAAGGTTATGGCGAGATTATTGGTGGTTCACAAAGGATCGACGATTATGAGACTTTAGCAGAGAATATTAAGGCCTTTAATTTAGATCCAGCCGTTTATGCCTGGTATCTCGATCTAAGAAAATATGGTAATGTGCCCTGTTCTGGTTTTGGTTTAGGTCTTGAAAGAGCTGTTGCTTGGATTTCTGGTATTGAACATATCCGTGAAACATCACCATTCCCACGTTTGTTAAACCGTCTCTACCCATAAAAAGTAAGGAGTTGGACCAATGGCAAACTCAGTTTATGATTGGATGAAAACGGGTTACACCATGGTACCGAATCTTTTGATTGATCACTTTGGTCAACTAGGCCTTAATTCAAATGAATTTTTATTTATTACTTATCTCTTGAAGCAAATTAATCAGTCCCAATCTGCAGATACTATTATAAACTTATCCAATCAATTTGCTTGGGAGAGTGACCTTCTCTACGAAACACTCAATTCCTTGTTAGATAAGAACTATCTTAATATTGAATTAGTACCAGATGAAGAGGGTAAACAAACGGACCATTATACCTTGCGTCCCTTGTTTGATAAGTTAGACCAATTAGTGGCTGACCAAAAAACAAGTCAGACAGAAGCTCTGTCCAATAAACAAGTTCAAGCTGACCAGAAAGTTAAGGCCGGACAATTGATTCAAGTCTTTGAAGAAGCATTCGGCCGTTCACTTTCAAGTGTAGAATTAGAAACGCTCTACCAATGGATTCAAAAGGATGGTTATCAGCCAGATCTAGTCTATCAAGCACTTAAAGAAGCGGCTATTCGTCAAGTCTTTAATCTAAAGTATATTGACCGCATACTGCTGAATTGGCAAGAACAAAACATTCATACTGTAGATGAGGCTATAGTGGCAAGCAAGCAATACAACCACCGTAATCAAAGTATTCAATCAGAAAAACCCAATCAAACATCCAAATTTAAAATACCCATTTTAAAATGGCATAACAAGGACTAAAGAACCTGCCTAGCTGATCGGTGAGATTTATCGAACAGCTAGGCTTTATTTTGTACAAATAAAAGCTTCATCTTCCTATATAGGGAGGATGAAGCTTTTGAATAGGAGCCTAAATTTCTAAGGTCCGCCAATACTTTCGACAGTATTGAGTTTGTCTTCTGGATCAGATGGATTAGGATCTGGAGCCAGAGTCGTTTCGCTAATTTCTAAGGTAGTTTCTTCACTAGTAGTCGTTTCTTCGACAGATAAATCAAAGGTAATAATTAATTGATCAGAGGCAGAATGGCCATCGACAATGCGTAAGCCTAATTCATAATAGCCAGGAGCAGGTGCTGGAACTTTAAATTCAGTATCTGTTCCTGAATAGACGATTTCACCATTCAGTCTTAACTCAAAGCTAGCTTGAATGGTTAATGGTTCCCACTTGGCTTCAATTTCTTCAGTCTCTTCATTGTATTCCGCATCGAAACCACTTGGTGAAGCTAATACTTTATAAACAGGTGAAATCTGGGTCGGTTGACTACCTTTTACAAAGAGTTCATTTGACCGCATATTGGCAGGTGTTTGGGGACTTGGTTTTTGCAGTGGCTGGGTATATTTTTCAATTTCAGCTACTTCGACCGAGTCTGGTTTTTGCCAATCAGCTATCGGGACTTCTTGCATCAGATATTGAATCATCTGGCTGTAAATCAGCTGTGGAATAAGTGAATCCTGATAGCTCAATTGATTACCGGCCTTATAAGGATCATCATAGCCCACCCAAGTGGCAATGGCATATTGCGGAGTAAAACCAGCATACCAAGCATCGGGTGCAGCAAAACTTTGTGGATCAATGCCAATTTCCGTTCTTTGTTGGTCGGAATAGTTGGTTGTTCCGGTCTTACCAGCATGGTAGAGACCATTGACGCCTGCTTTTTCAGCAAAGGTTCCAGGAACACCCTTTAAGATATCCACTAACATATAAGCAGTAGAGTCTTTCATAGCTTGACGACTTTCCGCTTGAAATTCTTGAATGGTTCCTGCTTGAGTAACGACTTTGTTAACGGTATAGGGTTTATGATAGTTACCATAATTAGCAATAGTCGCATAGGCAGCCGATAATTGAATGGGCGTCATTTCACCCCCAATGGCATTGGATTCAACTAATTCGCGTTGGTTATTGTTCTTAATATTTATATCCATCTTTTGTAGGAAGGAATAAGACTTGTCTAAGCCCACTTCTTGTAAGAGTTTCAAGGCCGGGATATTACGTGAACCTACTAAGGCTTCTCTAAGTGTTTGTTTTCCCTTGTGGTCTCTATCATAATTATAAATTTCATCCCCCGAGGTATAAGTGTAAGGTTCATCAACGACCGTTTGGCCAGTTGAATAATTGAGGTATTCAATCGCTGGTCCATAATCGGCTAACGGTTTCATAGTGGAACCGATACTGCGGTTAAGGGTGGCTGTGCGGTTAAGTCCCATAGCCACTTCTTGGTTACGTCCACCGGATAGGGCGGTGAGCTGTCCATTATCGACATTGATGATAGAAACAGCTGTTTGCATTTCATCATTAGGGAAGAGATTGCCATTAGCATCTTGAACCGTTTGATAGAGATATTTTTGAGCGTCTATATCGAGATTGGTGTAAATTTCTAGACCATCCGTATAGACATTTAAGTTCATTTTATCTTGAACTTCTTGAGCGACGACATCGATATAGGCATCGACTATTAAGTCCATTTCACTAAGGGTATCATCATTTAAAGGAGACAGCATGGAAGCCACTGGAATAGCCACAGCTTCATCGTATTGAGCTTGACTAATCATTTGACGTTTGAGCATGACCTGTAAGACGGTATCCCGACGCTCTTGGGCGACTTCAGGATAAAGATAGGGATCATACTGCGTAGGGGCTTGCGGTAATCCAGCCAAAAGAGCAGCTTCTGCTAGAGTCAGATCTTTTAAGTCTTTATCAAAGAAAGACCGAGCAGCTGTTTTAGCCCCATAAACATTGTTAGAATAAAACAATTTATTGAGATAGAGAGAGAGGATTTCTTCTTTGGAATATTCTTGCTCCAACTTCAAGGACAACCAAGCTTCTTGGGCCTTTCTTTCTAAGGTTTGATCTTCAAATTTAGTGGAAAAAACCGATAATTTGACCAGCTGTTGAGTAATGGTAGAACCACCTTGGCGAATGTCACCCGCTCTAAGGTTGGCTATGGCCGCCCCTACAATTCGGATAGGGTCAACTCCTTTGTGTTCCATAAAGCGCGCATCTTCAATGGCTAAGACCGCTTGTTTTAAGACTTCAGGGACTTGATCGGCTGTCATTAGATCGCGGTTCTTACCACCTAGGGTTTTGACCAAATTACCTCTATTATCAAAGACTTTAGAAGAGACTTGACCAGTTAAATCGTCTTGGTCAATCTCAGGGGCTGACATGGCATAATAAGTAAAGAGACCAGCACCAGCTATTAAAGTAAGTAGACCTAAAGACAGGCCTATTATGACAATGCGCTTGAACCAGGTCATGAAATTTGTTTTTGATCTCTTAGGGGGATGTTGTTGATGATATTTTTTTCTTTCTACGCGACTTCCTGTCACCATATTTATTCCTCGTTTCTATTAGAGACTTTTTATTTGGCTTCTTCTAAGTAGGCATCCAAGGCACTTAAATAATCGACTGAAATAGGAAATTTGCCTTGGGGACAAGCATAAGCATGGGCTTGAATAAAACTATAAGGGATGCTTTGCTTTTGGTTTTTTTGCAAGAAATTTTCAAGCAGGGGATAGGGAATCAGATAGATTGCATCGTGTACCCTAAAGTAGATCAACAAAAAGACGATGCCTCCTTGCTGGAAGCAAAGCTTCATATGTTCGATTTGATGGTCATGTAAATTGGATAAAGGGAAAGAGGTCTTGTTACGCGTTTCCTTAGTTTCAAAGTCAATATACCTGCCCAGATAGACACCGTTATAGTCAGTGGTAGAGGCCTGACGAAAATAGGCTTCAGTAATACGGGCGGCTGATCGTTTGGGGTAATCGACTTTGACAATCTGCACTGGTGTTGGCTTTTTATGAATGACCGCCAGTTGCCGGTTTAAATAATAAGCATTACTCTGATTGATCATTTCTTCAAAGGACATCCCTCGACTACCGTATTGTGTTTTTTGTTTGGATGTTATTTCTTTCCTTTTAAATTTAAAACGCGGACCTTGTCCTGCAGGATAATTAAACATGGACTCACTCCTCAATAAGTCTTATTATAGCGAATTTTTAGTCAGATACCTAGTTTCAATTCAGACTTATTCTAAGACCTAGTCTAACAACAAAAAATGAATTTTATTAGACTTTATTGGTAATATTGATTTGGTGTTTACAAAAGCAGGGAATTTCGTTAAAATGTATGGGTATGTAAATTATATACTAGTCTTGGAGGAAGAATAATTATGACAACTAAATTTGAAAAAAGCTCTATCAATGAAGGAGTTTTAACATTTGAAATTCCAGTAGAAGATATCAACAAAGGCTTAGATAAAGCTTACAATAAAGTACGTAAAAATATCTCTGTACCTGGATTTCGTAAAGGGAAAGTACCACGTCAAATCTTCAACAATGTTTATGGTGAAGCTTCATTATATGAAGAAGTATTAAACCAATTAATCCCAGGCGCCTATCAACAAGCTGTGGAAGAAGCAGAGATTGAAGCGGTTACTCAACCTGAAATTGATATTGAATCAATGGAAAAAGGGAAGCCATGGGTTATTACTGCCAAAGTTACCTTAAAACCAGAAGTTAAATTAGGTGAATACAAGGCCTTAACAGTAGAAAAACAAGACCGCCAGGTAAGCGATGAAGATGTAGAAAAGCGCTTAGAAGAAAAGCGTCAACAATTAGCAGAATTAGTTGTTAAAGAGGATGCAGCGGTTGAAGGCGATACTGTCGTAATCGACTATGAAGGTTTCCGCGACGGGGAACCATTCGAAGGGGGTAAAGGTGAAAACCATTCCTTAGAATTAGGTTCCAATTCATTCATTCCTGGCTTTGAAGATCAACTAGTAGGTGCTAAACCTGGTGATGATGTAGAAGTTAAAGTTACTTTTCCTGAAGAATACCATGCGGAGGAACTGGCTGGTCAAGACGCTATGTTCAAAGTGCGTGTTCACGAAGTAAAAGCAAAAGAATTACCAGAATTCGATGATGAATTTGCTAAAGATGCAGATGACGAAGTAGAAAGCTTGGACGAATTGCGTAATAAAGTACGTGTTCAATTAGAAGAAGAAAAAGAAAAGCAAGCTAAAGAGGTCATTGAAGATTTAGCATTACGTCAAGCGGTTGAAAATGCTGAAATCGTCGAAATGCCTGAAGCAATGGTTCACGAAGAAATCCACCGTCAAATGGATCACTTCTTAAACAACTTGAAGCGTCAAGGAATTAACGAAGATCTCTATTACCAAATTTCTGGTAGCTCTCGTGAAGATCTCCATGAACAGTTTGCAGAAGAAGCAGACCTAAGAACTAAAACGAACTTAGTCTTAGAAGCAATCGTTGCAAAAGAAAAGATTGATGTCAATGAAGAAGAAGTTAATAAGGAAATTGAATTATTAGCCAGTCAATACGGAATGCCAACTGATCAAGTGAAACAATATGTGACTGAAGATATGTTGAAGTCTGATATTCGCTTGAAGAAAGCCATGAGCTTAATTGTTGACTCTGTTGAAGAAAAATAGGATACTAAAATAGAAGAAATAACAAAAGAGGGATCGCAACAGTCTGATTTTAAAGTGACTTTTGCGTCCCTTTTTAGTCTTATTTAAGTAAGTAAGACCAAAAAGGAGGAAACATGGGAAAGACTACAAATATCAATGATTATTACTGCTCGTTTTGTGGTAAATCACAAGATGAAGTCGATAAGATTATTGCTGGACCAGATGTTTTCATCTGTAACGAATGTGTTGATTTATGCCAATCAATCATTCAAGAAGAGATGCGCTTTGAAAAAGAGCAAGAACCAGTTAAAGTGTTAAAACCGCAAGAGATTGTTGATCAACTAAACCAATATGTGATTGGCCAAGATCAAGCTAAGAAATCTTTAGCCGTGGCAGTTTATAATCATTATAAGCGCATCAACTTTAAAGCCCTTGATGACGATGATGTCGAATTGCAAAAGTCTAATATCTGTATTATCGGTCCGACCGGTTCGGGTAAAACCTACTTAGCCCAGAGCTTGGCTCGCATTATAAATGTTCCTTTTGCCATAGCGGACGCTACCACCCTAACCGAAGCAGGCTATGTGGGGGAAGACGTTGAAAATATTTTACTGAAATTAGTACAAGCTGCTGATTATGATATTGAACGTGCTCAAAAAGGGATTATTTATGTGGATGAAATCGATAAGATTGCACGAAAATCTGAAAACACCTCGATTACCCGTGATGTTTCAGGTGAAGGTGTCCAACAAGCTCTACTTAAAATTTTAGAAGGAACGGTAGCCAATATCCCACCTAAGGGAGGGCGTAAGCACCCTAACCAAGATTATATTCAAATCGACACCTCGCAAATTCTCTTTATTGTAGGTGGAGCCTTTGCTGGCATTGAAACTACGATTAAAGAACGTTTAGGCTCTAAAGTAATTGGTTTTGGTACGGATACTCACCGACAACATAGTGATGAGAATATCATGCAATTAGCCAGTTCAGAAGACTTGCTTAAATTCGGCTTAATTCCCGAATTCATTGGACGATTGCCCATCTTAACGGTCTTGGATCAATTATCACAAGAAGATTTAGTCAGTATCTTAACCCAACCTAAGAACGCTTTGGTTAAACAATACCAACGTCTTTTAGAAATGGAAGATGTCAAACTAGAGTTTGAAGAAGCGGCCTTGGAAGAAATTGCTCACCAGGCTATTATTCGCGACACTGGAGCGCGTGGTTTAAGGTCAATCTTAGAAAATACTATGTTAGATATTATGTTTGAAGTACCACAAAGAGAAGATATTTCACGCATCAAGGTCACAAAAGACACGGTATTGGGCAAAAGTCGCGCCACTTATTATAATAAGAGTAATCGCAAGATAAGCAAATAAAAAATGGGGTAGACGAATGCACATTAAAGAAGCAAAATTTGTAATTTCAGCTGTTCAAGAGTCCCAAGCGCCACAAGATGAAGTGCCTGAGATTGCCCTTGCCGGGCGGTCAAATGTTGGCAAATCCAGTTTTATTAACAAGGTCCTCCAACGTAATAAGTTGGCCCGGACCTCTGGACAGCCCGGTAAGACCCAAACTTTAAACTTTTATTCGGTAAACGACGCTGCTTTTCGTGTCGTGGATGTGCCCGGTTATGGATACGCTCGGGTCTCCAAGCTAAATCGTAAAAATTGGGCCAAGATGAATTTGAATTTTCTACGGCAAAGAAGAAATCTTCGTTTATTAATCCTCTTGATGGATATTCGTCACGAGCCCACTCAATTAGACAAAGCAATGTATCAATTTGCCGAAGAATTAGACATTCCTTTTGCCATTTGTTTGACCAAGGCGGACAAAATCAAAAAAAGCCAATGGAATAAACATTTATCCCTCTATAAGAAAAGTTTAAATTTACCAACAACCGATGCGCTTTTCACTTTTTCATCGGTAACCGGAGAAGGTCGCGAAGATATTTTAGACTTGTTTGAAAGTTTATTAATGGATGAATAGGAGTCAATAAAGTGAAAAAGCTATGTTCTACTTATACCAAGAAGGAATTTTCATGGATTCTACAAGACTGGGCCAATTCTGCCTATTCTTTAATGATCACCACCGCTTTATTCCCTATATTTTATAAGAGTATTGCCACCAATGCGGGGGTCTCTGATGCTAATTCAACAGCTTATCTTGGTTATACCAATGCTATCGGGACGATCGCTGTAGCTATGATGGCTCCTTTTTTAGGGACTTTAGCAGATTTTCCTGGTTACCGTAAAAAATTATTTACCACTGCTACGCTCTTAGGTGTTTTCTCAGTGCTATCGATGATTTTGATTGGTCAAGTTTCTTGGCAGTGGCTATTGGTACTTTATGGCTTTTCAGCTGTCGGTTTTTCGACTGCTAATATTTTTTATGATGCTTCCTTGATGGATGTCACCAGTCGCGACCGTTTGGACTTAGTGTCCTCAGCCGGTTTTGGTTTTGGTTATATCGGAAGTGTGATTCCTTTCTTAATTTTTATGCTTTTACAATTTTCAGGTGGGTTAAAAGAAGGTGTAGTGGTTAATATCGGTTTTCTTTTAACGGCTGTTTGGTGGTTTGTTTTTACCATTCCTTATTGGAAAAATGTCGACCAGGTCTATATGGACCAACCAAAGCAGCCCCATATTATCGCTTCAACTTTAGCTTCTCTCAAAGAAACTCTAACGGAACTAACCAAAGACAAGGTGATTGTTTATTTCTTAATCGGCTATTTCTTCTACATAGACGGGGTAGGAACGATTATCAAAATGGCTACCTCCATCGGAAGTGACCAGGGCTTAACAGCTACTCAGTTAATATTGATGTTGTTAGTGGTTCAAATCGTTGCCTTTCCGTGCTCGATTATTTATGGCATCTTAGCCAAACGCTGGGGAAGGCGCACTATGCTTTTTACAGGTATTGGGACCTACATTCTAATTTGTTTAATGGCCCTATCCTTATCCTCTTTTGTGGATTTTATGATCATCGCTATCTTAGTAGGTTCAGCTCAAGGTGGGATTCAATCTCTTAGTCGTTCTTATTTTGGTTCTATTATTCCACTGGAGAAAAACAACCAGCTTTTTGGTATTTATAATATTTTCGGTAAATTTTCATCAGTTTTAGGTACCACCATTCTGGGAATTATTACCCAACTAACGGGTGATTCGCTCAAAGGCTTGTTTGTAATTGTGATTCAATTTATGATGGGTGCCTTCCTACTGTGGAAAGCTAAAAAGCCAATTACTAAAGCTGTTTAAAACAAGCTTGAAATTTTATTAGAGGAGGCAGGCCATGGCCTATATACCGAATGAGGTGATTGATGCTATCAGGCAGTCGGTTAAAATCGAAGACGTTGTCAGTCAATATGTGCAACTGACTAAAAGGGGTCCAGGCTACTCTGCCTCTTGCCCTTTTCATGAAGACAATAACCCATCCTTTTCCATTCATACCGAAAAGCAAATCTTCAAATGCTTCTCTTGTGGTAGAGCGGGCAATGTCTTTGGTTTTATCCAGGAAATTGAATCGCTACCCTTTAAACAAGCGGTTATTAAGGTGGCAGAGTTTGCAGACTACCCTTTGGATTCAAGTTTATTAGCTGAAGATGATTATAGTCCAATTCCTCATCAAGATAAACAATTGTATGCGATCTATGAAAAAGCTAGTCAATTCTATCATTACTTTTTAACTGCTACAGAAAATGGTAATCAAGCTTATGCTTATTTAAGCGATCGTGGCTTAAAGAAGGAAACGATTGATGCCTTTGCTTTAGGGTTAGCGCCTGATAATTCTGAGCTCTTATGGACTTATTTAAAGGATCAGTCTTTCACTGAAGAAGAATTACTGACTTCGGGTATTTTTTACCAAGCTGAAAATAGTCCAGCCATTATCGACCGCTTTCGTGGACGGATTATCTTCCCTTTGAGATCGAATCAAGGAAAGGTTTTAGCCTTTTCTGGACGCCTCTATCAAGCAGGGGACTCTCGCAAGAGTAAGTATGTTAACTCGCCTGAAACCACTATTTTTCATAAGAGTCAGCTGGTTTATAATCTTGATTTGGCACGACCAGCCATTCGCAAGTTAAAACAAATTATAGTTTGTGAAGGTTTTATGGATGTGATTGCACTTTACGAAGCAGGATTCGAACAGGCAGTAGCTACCATGGGGACTAGCTTGACCCATGATCACTTGTCTTATTTGACCAAATTAGCCAATGAAATTCTCTTTGTATTTGATGGCGATGAAGCAGGGCAAAAAGCTACAGCTAAAGCCTTTGAATTGGGAAAAGATTTTCCCAAAGCCCAATTTAAATCAATCCTTTTACCTAGAGGGATGGACCCTGATGAGTGGTTGAAAGCCAGGGGAAAAGAATCCTTCCAAACACTTTTAAACCAAGCACAAACTTCCTTTAATTTTTTCAAAAATTATCACAAGCAATTCTTTCAAATGGATGATAAAGCTGCTGTGGCGGAATATATCGACCGTTTATTAGTTGATTTAAACAAAATCCAATCACCCGTCGAGAAACAATTGTATCTGGTGGAGCTTGCTGAAGAATTTCAAATAGCAGAAAGCTTCTTGCAAGAGCGAATGTTGCGCTTGAGTGGAGGTCAAAGAAAGACTGCTAAAAAGCAACCAGCTATCAACCATCATCAACCACCTCCGCAATTACAAAGTGATCAGCAGGCCTTAAAAGTAGATTCTTTTAAAGCCTTTCAAAGTGAAAAATTATGGTTAGGCTTTTTAATGTACTATCAAGAGGCTTGGAATTATTTAGAAAAATTAAATGAGCTGCCATTTCTCTACCATGACTTTTCACAAAAGGCCTTTCTAGCCTTGACGGATTACTATTATCAAGGCAACAAATTGCCTTTAACAGGAATAGTTGGTAATAATGAAGAGGTTCAAGTCAATAGTCTTTTAACGAATGTAATGTGGGATTTTGAACCGATTGGTTATCAAGATCAAGCGATGACCGACTGTTTAAATACCATCCAAATCGCCTTTTTAGAACAAGAAATAGAAGAATTAAAGACCCAATTTAAACAATATCACCAACAGCAAGAAGCCAATAAGGCAACCGAGGTGATTAATCGCTTAATGGTGTTGCAAAGAAAATTAAAGACAAAAGAATAGGGGGCTTACTTTATGGCAAAAGAAAAGAAAGACAATAAAGCAAGTAAAAATGAATTAAAGCTGACTTTAGACCAGGCCACTGAAAAGCTGATAAAAGAAAAGAAAATTCTCGGTCAAGTTCACTATGATGACTTGAGCAATCAATTAGCCATTCCATATAAATTAGATGCCAATGGCATTGATAAGCTCATTCAAAAGGTGGAAGACCAAGGGATTGCGGTAGTAGGTGATGATGGTGGACCAACCAAGCAACAAATGGTTAGAGCAGAAGACGTTAAACCAGAAGAAGTCCTAACAGCCGCCCAAAAAGCAGCCGCTTCAAAAATAAAGGTAGCAGATCCTGTTCGTATGTATTTAAAAGAAATTGGTCGTGTCGATCTATTAAATGCAGATGAAGAGGTCGAATTGGCCAAGCGTATCTTAGAAGGCGATGAATTAGCTAAGCAAGAACTGGCTGAAGCCAACCTTCGTTTAGTAGTATCGATTGCTAAGCGTTATGTGGGTCGTGGTATGTCCTTCTTAGACCTCATTCAAGAAGGGAATATGGGCTTGATGAAGGCGGTTGAAAAGTTTGACCATACTAAAGGGTTCAAATTCTCAACTTACGCTACTTGGTGGATTCGTCAAGCCATCACACGAGCCATTGCCGACCAGGCGCGAACCATTCGCATCCCGGTTCATATGGTGGAAACCATCAACAAATTAGTAAGAGTCCAAAGACAATTGTTACAAGACCTGGGCAGAGAACCGACGCCTGAAGAAATCGGAGCAGAAATGGATTTACCGACTGAAAAAGTACGTGATATCTTAAAAATTGCTCAAGAACCGGTCTCCTTGGAAACCCCCATTGGTGAAGAGGACGATTCGCACTTAGGTGATTTTATTGAAGACGAAGGCGCCTTAAGTCCAGAAGATCATACGGCTTCAGCCCTCTTAAGGGAACAGTTAGAGGATGTGTTGGATACCTTAACTGACCGTGAAGAAAATGTTCTACGCTTACGCTTCGGCTTGGATGATGGCAATATTCGCACCCTTGAACAAGTCGGTAAGGTTTTTGGTGTAACGCGTGAGCGTATTCGTCAAATCGAAGCTAAAGCTTTGAGAAAATTACGCCATCCTAGTCGGTCTAAACAATTAAAAGACTTTATCGAATAGAATAAGACAAGAAAAACTCCTTCATACGCTTAAATGAGCGGAAGGAGTTTTTCGTGTTTAAGCCTTTACTTGCGAAAGCGCTTTAATCGTTTTATACTTAAGGTAGGCAAAAGGGGGAAGATTAATGGAAAGTTATTTATTAAAGAACGGTGTCAAGATTCCTAAAATTGGTTTTGGTACTTGGAAGTTAAAAGAAGGTGAAGAAGCCTATCAAAGTGTCCTTCATGCCTTAAAGGTAGGCTATCGTCACATTGATACTGCTCAAGTCTATGGCAATGAAGCCAGTGTCGGTCGAGCCATTAAAGATTCAGGTATTCCACGTGAAGAGATCTTTCTAACTACTAAAATTTGGAATGACAAGCATTCCTACAGTCTAGCCAAACAAGCGGTGGAAGAATCCATGCAAAAGTTGCAAGTAGATTATTTAGACCTTTTGTTAATTCACTGGCCTAATCCCGTTCACTTACGCAAGGACAAGGCATGGATGCAAGCTAATCAAGAAGTTTGGCAGTTGATGGAAGAATTATATCAAGATGGAAAACTAAAAGCCATTGGGGTGTCCAATTTCATGGTTCATCACTTAGCTGCTTTACTAGCCTCTGTCAAGATAAAGCCCATGGTTAACCAAGTCTTACTCGCTCCGGGAACTACGCAAGAGAATTTAGTTAATTTTTGCCAACAACATGATATGGTTCTAGAAGCCTATAGTCCGCTAGGAAGTGGTAGTCTTTTTGAGCAAGTGCCAGTCGAAGAAATAGCAAAAAAATATAAGAAAAGTGTTGCGCAAGTTGCCCTAAGATGGTCGCTTGATAAAGGCTTTCTGCCCTTACCCAAATCAAAAACACCGGCTAATATCGAATCGAACCTAGACATTTTTGACTTTGAGCTAGAAGCAGAAGACCGCAAAAAGTTGGATCAATTAGAGGGGGTGAAAACACAAAGCGACCCTGATCAAGTTGACTTTTAAAAAAGGATCTTTAAACAGATGACCCGGAAGCTTTAATAGCTTTCCGGCCTTTTTTTATGATTGAGTGTGTCTAGCTGAATAATAAAAATTTATTAAATATTTACTTAAGTAAGCTATATATTATCGACAAATTGGTTTATAATAAGCGCATAATAGTGACTTTAAGAATGGAAGGAAGGATCAATTGACTTATCAATTATTATTATTTGATTTAGATAACACCTTATTTAATTTTAATCAAGCCCAAGACCAAGCCTTACTTGAATTCTTAAGCCAAGAAGGGGTTCCCCAGCAAGCTATTCCTCGTTTTATTGACTACTATGTTTTGCTCAATCATTCTTTATGGGACAAGTTAGAGTTAGGGTTAATTGATCGGCAAACACTAATTTCTCGTCGTTTTGCCTTATTATTTGATCACTTTGGTTATCAGCGGGATGGGGTAGAATTGGCTCAAGCCTATCAAAAGTGTATAGGCAGACAAGCCCAGCTAATTGAAGGTGCAAGAAGCTTCCTCGATGCTTGTCTTAAGGAGGGTAAGCGTCTGTTTGCCATTTCCAACGGTATTTCTGCTATTCAAAGGGCGCGCTTAGAACATGCAAAGTTGAATCCTTATTTTGAAGCAATTTTTATTTCAGAAGAGATTGGCCATGTGAAGCCTTCTAAAGGCTTTTTCGATTATGTCGCTGAAAATATAAGAGAATTCAATTCTAAAAGGACACTCGTTATTGGCGACTCCTTGAGTGCTGATATTCAAGGCGCCTTAAACGCAGGGCTTGATTGTGTTTGGTTTAATCATTTGAATGAAAACAAACAGTCCCACTTACCGGCCAATTATGTGGTCGATAACTATAATGATTTAGCCAAAATCATCTACAGATAAAAAAGGTAGTCTCAAAAATGCTTTTCTAGTATATAATAGACTTATGAAAGGGAGTATCGGATGAATATCGAAAGACTATCTCAACGACTGGAAAAAGTTGCGCAATATATCGTTCAATATGGTCAAGCGCCGATTCGGTTGGCAGATATCGGTAGTGATCACGCTTATTTACCATGTAATTTACTTAAAAACAAACAGATAGAATTTGCAGTGGCAGGTGAGGTAGTGGAAGGACCTTATTTATCGGCTGTGAAACAAGTCAATGAAAGTCAATTGCAAGATAAAATCATCGTCCGTCTTGGCGATGGCTTTGCGGCAGTTGAAGCCAGTGATGCCATTAATACAGCAGCTATCTGTGGTATGGGAGGTGGTTTGATTGTCTCCATCTTAGAAGCAGGTTATCATGCGGGAAAATTACCAAAACTCTTAGTCTTACAAGCTAACACAGCAGTTGCCAAAGTCAGAGCCTGGTTACAAGATCATTATTACCATATTCTTAACGAATGCTTTATTGATGAAAAGGGGCAATTTTATGAAGTAATGGTTGCTCAAAAGCAAGCAGAAAAAGCAATTTACACTGATAAAGAAATCATGTTTGGTCCCATACATTTGACTCAAAGGGGGCCAATCTTTGAAGATTACTGGCATAATGAATTAAACCACCACCATTTTATTCTTAATCAGTTGTTTCATGGAGTAGAATATGAGCAAATGGCCCAAGACCGCAAAAATAAGGTAGACATTATTCAAGCCGAAATAGATAAAATAGAGGAGGTGGTAGACTATGACAAAGCTCTTTTTTAAAGAGTTAATGGCTTATCTCGATCAAAAATATCCTGCGGCTTATGCCGAAGAGTGGGATAAGGTCGGCTTACACTTTGGCCATCCTGAACAAGCGATTAAAAAGGTGATGGTCGCTTTGGATATGCGACCACAAGTGGTTGAAGAGGCTATTGAAGAAGATGTAGATAGCTTGATTTTACACCATCCGCCCCTCTTCAAAGCAATCGAGCGTTTCGACCAGTCTAAGCCCCAGATAAAAATGTATCAAAGAGCCATTCAAGCAGGTATCAATGTCTTTGCCATGCACACCAATTATGACGCCGCCCCTGGTGGCATGAATGATATTTTGGCTCAAGCTATGAAGTTAACTGATATTAAACCCTTAATCGATCTAGAAGAAGGACAGGTAGCGATTGGCCGGATAGGCAACTTGCCTCGAGCTCTAACGCGCCATGAACTCTTTGCCTATGTCAAGCAAGTCTTCAAACGACCTGCTTTAACAGTGATTGAAAAAGTCCCGCAAGCCACTTATCAACGAGTTGCTATTGTAGGCGGAGCCGGAGCCAGCTTTATGGACCAGGTCGAAAAGGTCCAAGCCGATGTCTTTATTACCGGAGATATCAGCTTCCACACAGGGCATGATCTATATGAAAAGCCCTTTATGACTATTGATGCCAGTCATTATATTGAGCATTTATTTATTGAGGTCGAAGTGGCCAGAATAAAAGAAGCTATCGAACAAAAGGGTTGGGATCTTGAAGTGATTGCTTCCACAGTTTCCACTGATCCCTTTACTTATGAATAAAAAGGAGAATGATTATGGACTTATTTGAAAAAACTAAAGAACGTTTAATTCGTTACGCTAAGATTAATACTCGCTCGGATGAGAATTCAACCA
Source organism: Facklamia sp. P12955 (assembly GCF_050409565.1). Classification (NCBI taxonomy): domain Bacteria; kingdom Bacillati; phylum Bacillota; class Bacilli; order Lactobacillales; family Aerococcaceae; genus Facklamia; species Facklamia sp. P12955. The sequence continues at coordinate 60,866 of NZ_JBNUPF010000003.1, read as the reverse complement.
CCATTCCATCGACTGACATTCAATTTGACCTCTTAAATCTTTTGGTCGATGAATTAAAAGCAATCGGTATGGAAGAAGTGGTGTTAAATCCTGAAAATGCCTTTGTCACAGCTACTTTACCGGCTAATACTGATAAAGAAGTAGCCAGCATTGGTTTTATTGCTCACGTAGATACAGCCGACTTTAATTCTGAAAATGTGCAGCCACAAGTCTTTGAAAACTACGACGGTAAAGATCTGCACTTGAGTGAAGATTGGGTAATGAGGGTCAGTGAATTTCCTAACCTACCACCTTATAAAGGTCAAACCCTCATTACCACTGATGGAACTACTCTGTTAGGGGCTGATGATAAGTCCGGTATTGCTGAGATTGTGACCGCTATGGAGTACTTAATCCAACATCCAGAAATCAAACACGGTAAAATCCGTGTAGCCTTTGGTCCGGATGAAGAAATTGGACGTGGAGCAGATCACTTTGATGCAGAAGGTTTTGCGACAGACTTTGCTTATACCATGGATGGCGGACCGGTTGGCGAGTTAGAATATGAATCCTTTAACGCGGCTCAAGCAGTATTGAAAATTCGTGGTAAAAATATACACCCAGGAACTGCTAAAGGCAAAATGATTAATGCCACAACCATTATGAATCTCTTCATGTCTGATCTTCCACAAGCAGAAGTACCAGAGCAAACTTCTGGCCGCGAAGGTTTCTATCATGTCTTAAGTGTAGAAGGGACGGTCGATGAAGCAGAATTAGTGCTAATTATTCGTGACTTCAACCGTGATCTTTTTGAAAAGCGTAAAGCCAAGGTGGAAGAAATCGTTGCTAACATCAACAAAGAATATGCTGAACCACCTATCACATTGGAAATGAAAGACCAATATTACAACATGGCTGAAATCATTGAAAAGGATATGACACCGGTTGACCTAGCCCAAGCAGCCATGGAAGCTTTAGATATTCCTGTTAACATTGTGCCTATCCGTGGTGGAACCGACGGTTCGAAGATTTCCTTCATGGGGATTCCAACCCCAAATATCTTTGCCGGTGGCGAAAACATGCACGGACGCTTTGAATTCGTGGCAGTTGAATCCATGGTTAAGGCGACAGAAGTAATTATCAAAATTGCGGAATTAAATGCCCAATAAGCAAAAGTTAAATAATAATTACAGGCTGGAGCAGGGATCCAGCCTGTTCTTCTACCTAAAGGAGGAGATAGCGTGACGATTCAATTTGTTACCGGCGACTTGAGTCAAAATAAAAAAAGCCTTCTTATTCAAGCCATCATGGACCAATTGAAAGAAACACCTGACTTAAAAGTCTATTATATCGTGCCAGAACACTTGAAATTTGAAATGGAAAAGTTTGTCTTAGAAGAAATCCGTGACCATCAAGTGGACCAAGCCAGCTCTATTTTTAATTTGCAGGTGGCTTCTTTTTCACGCTTAAACTGGTTCTTGATGAAAGATCAAAAGCCCAGTCATGAGATTAGTGACTTAGGTCTGTCGATGATTGTACGGCAAGTCTTAACCCAATACCGGGAAAACTTAGTGGTTTACCAAAAGCAGGCTCACTATCAAGGTTTTATCGAAGACTTAGTCGTTCTTTTTAAAGAATTTATCGAAGGCAATATTCAAGCGGAAGATTTGCAAGTTGAGCCAGCGCAAGATTTTACTTGGATGGATTTGGAAATAGAAAAGCAAAAAGAATTACAAATGCTTTATCAAGCCTTTCTAAAGGCACTGAGTGATTTTCGGATTGATAATTTTGCCAAGCAGGAAGACTTGATGGACTATATCAACCATCAAAATTTAAATAAGTATCTCTTTGTAATGGACCACTACTATTACTTTAATAGCCAGGAAATGCAATTACTTTTAAGTTTGGCTAAGCATGCTTGTAAAGTTAAGATTGTCTTACCCATCAAGAGCGCTGAATTAAGGGCTAATCAAGCCTTGATGACTACCGCCTTACCTTATGCAACCTACTATCGCATTCGCAGTTTAGCTCAGCAGATGGGACTAGCGATTGAACCAGATTGGGAAATTAAAGACCAGGCTTTTAACTACCAAGATTCGATTTTGAGCTTAGCGCAAGCCTTTAAAGCCCAACAAGACTTACTGCCATCAGCTACCCACCAAAGAGCTGATAGGGACTTTAACTGCCACCGCTTTTTACAATTTGATTCCATCCAGAGTGAATTACGGTATGTCTCCAATCGCATTCATTATCTGGTTACAAAAAAAGGCTACCGTTATAAAGACATTCAAGTCTACACCCGAGATTTAGAAGCCTATCAATCCATGATTGCTCCGATTCTAGCGGCCAATCAAATTCCTTATTTCTTTGACCATGCTAAGGCTATGACCGACCATCCACTTTTTACCCTTATCCAACATCTCATTCGCCTGGACCGCTATAACTGGCGACTGATTGATATTCTAGAAGTATTAAAATCTCCTTTGGTAAGGCTGGGGCAGTTTCATTCGGCTTTTGCTGAATTAGCTGACCAAGACTTAGAGCGCTTGGTCTATTCCTTTGAGAATTATTTAATAGCCTATCAGTATGAGGGTTATCGCTTTGCTAACCTATCCTATGACTGGCTCTTTATGACGGAAGATGTTTTTTTTCATTCAGCTGAAGGACAGGTCTATGATTTTACACTGGCTGAGGCTTTTAGCTGGATTAGGACCTATCTGGTTGAACACTTTGGATTTAATAAAAAAGCCCTAAAAAGCAGCAAAGGCCAGAATGGATTAGCCGCTAGCTTCTATCAAAAATTAGAAGCAATCGGCATCAGGCAAGCTCTTATGGATTTAAGGGACCGAGCACTTCAAAGGGGTCAGATTGAACAATCGCGCCAAGATGAACAAGTTTGGCAGGTATTGGTCAATAGTCTCGATGAATACCACCAAATCTATGGGCAAGCAGATTTAGACCTAGCCACCTTCTTTGAAATCCTAGAAGCTGGTCTTTCAGCAGCGACCTATCATATCATTCCACCTACTTTGGACCAAGTGATGATTTCAAATATTGTGTCCCCTCAAGTTCAACCTTGTAAAATTGCCTTTGTGATTGGTATGGATCAAAAAGCCTTGCCAGCTAAACAGGCTAGGGATAGTTTGTTGACCCCCAGTCATCGCCAAGCTATCAATCAAGAACTTTTAGCCCATCAATATTTATCCGATCAGGAACATCAAGGGTATCAAATGGAATACTTATTAGCTTATCAAGTCTTACTGTTAGCGACGGATCAATTGATTATTTCCTATGCCATTCATCAAGGCGACCAAGTCCGTAACTTTTCACCATGGTTGCAACAAGCGGCAGACATCGCCAATCTTAAACTGATTCACCAAGCTGACTATAGTAGAGATGCAACTTTAGAAACGCCTTTAAGACTAGCCGATTTTGGACGGTATGCCAGTAACAAGGCCCCTATTTTATATCAAATCCATCAAGACTTTGTGCAGGGTAAAAGCCCTCAGCCCGCTTTCTTAGAATTATTAAAGTTGATGGTTGATTATGAAAGGCAAAACAAAGCAAGCCTTAAAGCAAGTGGCATCGTCGACTTAATTATTCAAACCTTTTATTTTAATGACCTACCGGATAAGATTGATAGCAATTTAGCCTTAGCACTCTTCGGTCGCAACTTATCACTATCGGTGTCTCGGATTGAACAGTTTTTTGCTGACCCTTATTCCCACTTTTTACGCTATGGATTACGATTGAAGGAAAGAGAACGTTTTGAACTGGATGCTGCGCTTTCAGGTGACTACTTCCACCAGGCCTTAGACCAGTTCAATCAATTGGTACAAGCCCAAGGGAAATCTTTAGCTGACTTGTCAGAAGAAGAAGTTAAGGACTTATTAGGTGGAGTGATTGACGCTTTAAACCAAGATCCTAATTACCAAGTGCTCAGCAAACATCCGCGGATGCAGGCGATTCATCATCTATTAAATCAACGCCTGCTTTATTTTGTTCAATTAATGCAAGAACAAAACAATTTGACTCATTACCAACCCTTAGCCTCAGAATTAGTTTTTGGCACAGGGGGCAATAGTCAAGTGGCTGGCTTTGAATACCCATTGGCTGCGGGAGGATTACTAAGCATAAGAGGGAAGATCGACCGTTTAGATCGTATTCAAAAAGGTCAGCAGAAACTGTTACAAGTGGTCGATTATAAGTCAGGTAAAAAAGACTTTGACTTAGTGGATGCTTATTATGGCTTAGACTTACAATTATTAACTTATTTAGCAGTAGCTTTGAAAAATTATCCTGATTACCAGCCTCTGGGTGCTTTTTACCAGCATCTTTTACCAAGTTTTTATAAAGCGGACAAACATTATGCCCAAGGAGAAGTTGATCAACAGACTAAGACGCTTTTAAGTCAACGAACATTGAGAGGGTTTGTAACCATTGAGGCGGATGACTTACAAATAGTTGAATCCTTTGATCACCAAGCTAGTAAAAGTCGCATTTATCCGGTGACTTATACCAAGACGGGCTATCATGCTAGAAGTCCTTTCTTTACTAAAGAAAAAGTCGATTTACTCTTAGATTATACGCATTATCAATTCCAACAAGCAGCTGAGGCTATTCAAAGTGGTGATATTGCCTTAGCTCCTTTTTACGAAAATCCTTATACCCTCTCCTTAAATGCTCAATACCGAGTGATTACAGGCTTTGATGGAACACAATCCTTCCACCGTTATCGCCATAAACAAGTCAATAAAAAAGAAGTTTTGGCTCATATGAAGGAAAAATTACTTAACAAAGCAGCAAGCGAAGGAGGCGATCATCATAGAAACCCTACCGATTAAACCGGATAATAGTAAATTTAACAACGAACAATGGCAGGCTATTCATCAAAGGGGAAATAATATCTTAGTCGCTGCGTCAGCGGGTTCAGGTAAGACCACGGTCTTAATCGAACGGATTATGAATCATCTACTGACACGTTATGCCGAATTGAAAGAAGTCTTAGTCGTGACCTTTACTGAGTCTGCGGCCAATGAGATGAAAGAACGAATGGAGAAACGGTTAAAATCAGCGGTGAACCAATCGCTAGACGGGGAAGAAAAGCGATACTTGCTTAGTCAAATTAATCAGCTGCCTAGTGCCCATATCCAAACACTTCATTCATTTTGTTTATTTGTGATTCAAAACTTCTTCTATCTGGAAGCTATTAATCCAGCCTTCAACCTCTTAAGTGATGAAAGTCAAAAGCAAGTCATGGTGGAAGAAGTCTGGGACAAGCTTATTGATCAAATTAGTCAAGCCGATTCTCAACTGGCAGTCACACAAGCCGATTATCAAGACCTATTAATTCGTTTAACCAGTGGTCGTGATGATCAAGCCTTGCGTTCAATTGTTTTAGATATTTATGAGTTTGCCCGCGCCAATCCGGAACCCTTAATCTGGTTGGACCAAATGGTGGCTGAGACCGATGGTTTGGAAAGCTTTTGGAAGAGTGAACTCTATCAAGAAAGTCTAAAAATCCAACTTCAAGCACAGTTAAAGCTTGCTGATCGTTCTTATCAAGATGGCTTGAGTCTCTTAGCTTCTTGTTCAAGGCCGACGCTAGATAAGTTTGAACCAGTATTATCTGCAGAAGGGCAGCGCGTGGTCGAACTAACAGAAGCTTTCTTACAAAACGATATGGCCTACTTTAGTCAACTTTTAGATAACCTAAGCTTTAGCCGCTGGCCGAGTTCAAGAGGAAAAGCCCATGAAGAAGACTTAGAAACACTGCAAATAATTAAGCAATACCGTCAGGCTAGTAAGGATACTTTAGTTAAGATTCAGTCTTACTTTCCTTATCCTTACCAAACTATGCAGGAAGTCGAAGCGGCGATTCAACCCTACTTAAGAAAATTAAGCGATCTAAGTAAATTATTTTACCAAGCCATGCAAGACTATAAATTTCAAGAAGGGTGGATTGATTATTCAGATCTTGAGCACTTAACCTTGCAGATTTTAGCGCCTTATAATGCTCAATTAGGTAAACGTAAGCCATCGGCGGCAGCTGAATATTTCCAAGCCCTCTTTGAAGAAGTCTTAGTGGATGAGTATCAAGACATTAACGAAATCCAAGCAGCCATCTTATCCTACTTATCACGTGAAAGGGTGGAAGGGACCAAAGGCAATCTCTTTATGGTAGGAGATGTCAAACAGTCTATCTATGGCTTTCGGATGGCAGAGCCATCCCTATTCCTCCAAAAATACCGTACTTACCAAACCAGTGACCAAGGTCACTTGATTATCTTGGATAAGAATTACCGCTCAAGGGACCAAGTCCTTAACTTTACCAATTATCTGTTTGAACGCTTGATGGATGAATCCTTTGGAGAAATGACCTATGGTAAAAATGAGCGTTTGATGACCGGCAACCAGGACTTCACAGTTGCAAAGGAAATAGACCACTATGCCATTGAATTGCTCTTACATAGCAAGGAACGCTCAGACGAAGAAGATCAAATGCAAGCAGATCGTCCTGATTTATTAATAGACAAGGGAATTGATTACCAAGCCCATCTGATTGCTCAAGATATCCAAGCTAAGTTGCGCGCAGGCTATCAAATCTATGATAAAGAATTGGGTAAGGATCGTTTGATGACCTTTAAGGATATTGTGGTGCTAAGTTCTACCAAATCCAGCTTTGCCAATTTGCAGGCAGCCTTCAGCCATTATCAGCTACCTTTTACTTCACAAGCCATTGAGACCTATTTCCAGCGACAAGAGATTCAGTTAATTTTAGCCCTCTTAAAATTAATCGATAATCCCATGCAGGATATTCCTCTGGTCGCTATTCTCAAGTCTTTCTTTGTAGGCTTGAGTGACAATGACTTAGCCTTGATTCGGGTTAATCATCCACAAGCTTCCTTCTATCAAGCGGTAGAAGGCTTATTGAGTCAAGCATTTGAAAAGGATCAGCCATTATTAGCCATACAAAAGAAAGTGCAAAACTTTTTTACCCAACTTGCAAAATGGCGTGACTTTGCTGGCCACCAGGCTATTGATGAAGTCATCTGGCAAATCTATCTAGACACTTCCTTCTTAGACTATGTAGTGGGCTTAGATATGGGGCGCCAACGTCAGCTTAATCTTCATGCTTTTTATCAAAAAGCTCAAACCATTAATCAAGGTTTAGGAGGCAGTTTAGCAAGTTTTATCCACTATATTGAGACTCTTTTAGAACAAGACAAAGACTTGGCAGAACCCCTACAATTAGACAAGGATCAAAATATGGTGCGGGCTATGACCATTCATGCTTCTAAGGGGAGTGAGTTCCCGGTTGTCTATTTAATTAACAGTAATCACCGCTTTAATTTAATGGATAGCCAAAAAGCTATTGTGGCGACCAAGCATTATGGAGTGGGTATGAACCACTACCAAACGGATGACTTTGTCTATTATCAATCCATCAGTAAAACCTCGCGACAAATGCTTCTAGATCAAGCAGCAAAAGCCGAAGAATTAAGGGTACTCTATGTAGCTTTGACGCGAACCGAGCAGAAATTAATGATAGTGGGTTCGATTGAGAGTAGGGAAAAATGGCAAGAAATGAGCGACCATTATCAAATGATGACTGACCCTGACAGCTTGCAAGTGGCCCTAGAACTCAGATCACAAGCTAATAGTTTCTTGGATTGGATTCATCAGGCAACTTCCCTCGCTCAAAGAAACCATCAATCACTCGCCACAATTACTGCTCAAGACTTTATCACACGTATCTATACTGAAGACCAAATTCAAGCCAATGTACCTAGCGTGACGGCTAGCCATCCAATAGCCAGCCCACCGGCCTGGTTGAAGGCGCTACAAAAGGGCGAAGCTTTCGATCAACCCAAGCACAAGCATGAGAGGATCAACCAGCTTGAAGAATTGCTAACTGCCCAATACCCTTATCAATTAGCCAGTCAGACAGCTGCCTATCAATCTGTTTCGGAATTAAAACGTTTGTTCGAAGAACCACCGCATCCAGCTCTTTCTTTTTATACAGACCGGCGGAAGGAATCTATGCATGAGCTAGGTGCATCCATTGATATAGATCAAGGGATTCAAGGGATTCAAGGGATTCGCTATACGCAAGATACCTTTGAAGCCCCAAGCTTTATGCAGTCCAAAACGCTAGATGCAGCTCGGATAGGAACTTTGAACCACTATCTGATGGAGCAGGTGGACTTTGGTCCCTTTAAATTAGCTGACCCAGCCGATTATAACCAGATCTTACAAGACCAGATCCAATCGATGATCGAGCGAGGTTTGATGGAAGCAGAAGATCGGCCACATCTGTACCTGGAAACAATTCTTAACTTCCTCCGAAGTCCGATCGGCCAACAAATGATAGAAAACAGCGATCAACTTAAACGGGAACAAGCTTTTTCTTACCTGGTACCGGCTAAGGACTTGTTCGCCAATCTGACTGAGAGCAAGCAAAGTATGCAGATGGAGCAAGATTCGATTCTGGTTCACGGGGTAATTGATAGCTATTATGTGATACCTAATCAAGGTTTTGTCTTGATTGACTTCAAGACGGACCGCTACCGTCCGCATCTGAGTCAATCCAAACAAGAACAATTGGAAGGGTTAAAAGACAAGTATCGCTACCAGTTGAATCTTTACAAGGACGCCTTAGCTAGCCACCTTAAACTACCTAATATCGGTACTTATATCGTGGCCTTAGGCTTCGACCAGGTGGTTGCGATGGATGAACAGATGAATCAGTAATCGTTTTATTAAGCATTCGCAAAAGAAGCATGGGTCTTTTGACCTAAGCCTAAAGCGGATGCTTTTTTTCAGATGAATGCTCGCAAGGAATCGCTTGCTTTTAAAGGTTGTTTAGGGTAAACTTTCCCTAAACAAGGCAAATTTAATAAATTTCCTTAAATGAGGAAAGAAATATCAATTACTTTCCTCAAGGAAAGGGGAAGCTAACCAGTTATGATCGTAAGTTTCTTCTAACAATGGAAAAAAATGAAGTAAGTAGGCAGTAGGCAGGAAGGAGGAGTTCGATGGCTACGGATGTGGTTATTATCGGGGATTTTATTAAGTCTAAGCAAATCAAAGAACGTAAGGTATTCCAAAAGCAAGTGCAAGACATATTCAAGCGCCTTAATCAGAAGTATCAAAAGCAGTTGCTTTCTCAATTGACCTTAACAGTTGGCGATGAGTTTCAAGTGATTATGAAGTTGGATTCAAACTGGCTGAACTTTTTAGATGACTTATATGTCACATTGCCCCATCCTTTTCGGCTGGGAATCGGTATCGGTGAGATCACGACGGCCATCGATCCTGAACGAAGTATTCGAGCCGATGGTCCAGCCTTTTGGCGAGCGCGCGAGGCGATTGAAGCTGTCCACCGTAATCATTATGGTAACAAGTGTCATCTGGCGCTCAGGACCCAAGACGATTCGATTAATCAGATGGTCAATAGCCTGTTTCTCTTGAGTGAAACCTTGAAAAGCCAATGGACCGACCTGCAACGGGAGACTTTCAAGTTGATGCTTGAAGAAGGGATCTACCAAGCGGAATTTGATCAGGCCCATTTTGCCCAAACGATTCAAATCAGTCAGAGCAGTTTGAGCAAGCGCTTATCACTGGGTAATATTAAGATCTACTTGAGGGGTCGAGAAACGATTGCAGAATTTTTGGAGGGGAATCATGAGTCCCTTTAATCAATGGACAATCATGATTTTAATCCTGCACTTTTTAGGTGATTTTCAATTATAAAGTCCTCAATTAGCTGTAGACAAGCAGCCTAACAGGCAAGCCTTGGCAACTCATTTAGCGATTCATGGCCTTTTTTTCTTCTATCCCTTAATCCGGAGCTTATACTATCAAGTCTTTTGGCCGGCCTTTTATGCTTATCTGATGCTTTGGATTAGTTACAGTCTGATCGACTGTATAAAGAGTGGCTTTGACAAGCTTCAGCCTTCTTATCGCTTATATACTTTCTTAATTGATCAAATCCTACATATTGTCCTCATCATTCTGTTAGGCCAAGTGTTTTTTACTAACTCCTTAGGGTCTGTTTTCCCAGCGTTTTTGAACCGTCAAATGCTGACGGGGTTATTAGCGATCCTTTTGGTCGGCAAGCTGGCTAATGTTTTATTTAAACTAGCCTTCAGTCCTTATCCTCAAAGTCAGGCCATTCAGCAAGAAGGTCTACAAGGGGCGGGCGCTTTAATCGGTCATTTGGAGCGGATTCTTTCCTTGATTTTTTTAGGCATGGGCCAGGTGAATGCGATTGGTTTAATTTATACGGCCAAATCCATTGCGTGTCTCAAACGTTTAGAAGAAGACAAGGAGGTTGCGGAGTATTATTTGATTGGAAGCTTATACAGTATTCTGTATGCCCTGTGTGTCTATTTCTTAGTCTTAGCTAGTTAGCAGCTATTAAATGAAAAAAGGAGGCCCCAAACATGAAAGTAAAGATTCTATTTATCCTTCTTGTAGCGCTAGTGACCTATCTAGTCTGGTTGGCTGGTCATTTAGACATTGGTCAAGAAGCGGTTGAAGCTGAGGTGGTGATTGTACCAGGTGGGGAAATAGTTCGTCCCTTGAAGGCGGCTGAATTAATCCAAGAAGGCTATGTCACATCACACTCAATGATTGTTTCTCCCTTAAATGAGTTTATCGGCACCAAACCCTTAATTGACTTTATAACTGATACCGGTTTATCGGAAGACCAAGTGATTGGAGAATTAGAAGCAACTTCTACTTGGACCAATGCGACCAATTCTATCGCCATCATGGAAGAAAGGGGATGGCAAACGGCCTTAGTAGTTACGACCGACTATCATAGCCGGCGCACTCGATTGGCTTTTGAGCGTGCGAGTCGGGGAAAGGATATGCACTTTTATTATGTCAGTGCCTATTTAAAGAATGCTCAGGGTGAGGAAGTCCTTTATCAAGACAGTCGCCAGGCCTTAAGGATAATGGCTTCTGAAGTCTATAAATACATCGGCTATTATCTAGAACTCTATTATTGGATTGACCAATAAATAATTGAATTAGAAAAGGTAGACAAAAATGACGAAACGTTTTATTCCATTTGATTTATTACGAGGGCTTGCAACGATAGCGGTCCTCTTGATTCATCTTACAGCCCCTTTATTAGGAGAAAATAAATTATGGATCCTAGCCCTTAATCAAGCGACACGCTTTGCGGTAGCTGTCTTTTTAATGCTTTCAGGTTGGGGTTTGGATCGGACCGATGCTTTGGATTCACAACTTGATTACCCCGCCTTCTTAAAAGATCGCCTCATAAAAATTATCCCGGCCTATTTGTGCTGGTCTTTAATCTATGCTTGGGCTAATTTCTGGTTGGTAGGTGAAGAATTGAGTCTTTTGACCTTCTTGCAGTTTCTCTTGCTGGGGAAGACTTCCTATCACTTGTATTTTGTTCCATTAATTGTGGGACTTTATATCTTTTACCCACTTTTATCTAAAATTGCCGATAACAAGTACTTAGCCATAGCCTTCGTGGGTCTTTTCATCTTCCAAGATGTCAGTGATCACCTACTAGGCTATATTCCTTATGATAAGGTCCAAGACTATTATAGCTATGCTTTTTGCTTCTTCTTTGGCATTTGGTTAAGCCGAGACTTTCAAGCTAAGCTTAAAAGCTTTCAAGTTTATCGTTATGGTATCTTGATTTATACGGTAATAATGCTAGGCTTGTTGATTGAAGAATCTTATCTAAGTGGGGGAGCAGTGATTGCCAATACAAGACCTTTGGTTACTTTCTATTCGATCGGTTTGGTCTTGACTTTTATGTTATATAGGTTGCCTTTTGAGAAGCTTTTCCTATGGTTTAGCCGGTATTCTTTCTTAATTTATCTTTCTCATGTTCTTTTCTTGAAATTACTTGAAGGGACGGTTGAAAAAATGGCTTTATCGATGCCCCCTCTTATCTATGTTAGTGTGGTTGGAAGTGGGTTATTAATATGCCTTTATCTCTTAATAAAAGTTGTCGACCGTGAGCCTTTTAAACGCTGGCTTAGCTAGGTTATGTAATAAATGTAATCTTTGAAAGAAAAACGAAGAATGCCTTCAAAATGAGATTTCTTGTGTTATACTTTTAACGGTGAATATAAAGCAATCATATACTTATAGAAAGAGAGCGATATTATGAAAATCCCATTTTCTCCTCCGGATATTACAGAACTTGAAATTAAAGAAGTTGTTGATACATTACGATCTGGATGGATAACAACAGGCCCTAAAACAAAATTATTAGAGTCACAATTAGCTGATTATTGTAATACTGATCGAGCGGTTGTTATGAATTCGGCAACAGCGTGCATGGAAATGACTTTAAGGTTGTTAGGTGTGGGACCAGGCGATGAAGTTATAACTTCAGCATATACTTATACAGCATCAGCAAGTGTAATTGATCATGTTGGTGCTAAAATAGTTCTAGTTGATACAGCACCAGATTCATTTGAAATGGACTATGATCAATTAGAAGCTGCTATCACAGAAAAGACCAAAGTGATCATTCCGGTAGATCTAGGCGGGGTAATGTGTGATTATGATCGAATCTATGAAATTGTTGAAAATCAAAAAAATAAATTTAGGCCTACTAAAGGAACTAAGCAAGAGGTTTTTGATCGTGTGGTTATACTAGCAGATTCAGCACATGCACTTGGATCAACCTATAAAGGAAAGAATGCTGGAGAAGTTGCTGACTTTACTTCCTTTTCTTTCCACGCTGTTAAGAATTTCACAACTGGTGAAGGCGGAGCGCTTACTTGGAGAAAGGATATCCCAATAAATCAAAACGAAATTTATAAAGAATTTATGTTATTAATTCTTCACGGACAAAATAAAGATGCTTTGGCTAAAACTAAATTAGGTTCATGGGAATACGATATAGTAGCGCCTTATTTTAAATGTAATATGACAGATATTAGTGCTTCACTAGGGTTAGCTCAATTAAAAAGATATCCTGAACTTCTAAAACGTCGTAAAGAAATTGTTGAAATGTATGATCATGGTTTTGCAAATATACCAGTTAAAATTCTTTCGCACAAAAATAGAGACAGCGAATCATGTCGTCATTTATATTTGGTTAGAGTGAATGGATATAAAGAAGAAGATAGAAATAAATTAATTACTAAAATGGCAGAAGCAGGAATAGCAACTAATGTTCATTATAAGCCGTTACCGATGATGACTGCCTATAAAAATTTGGGATTTAAAATTGATGATTATCCTAATGCATTAAAACAATATCAGAATCAAGTAACTTTACCACTTCATACATTAATAAAGAATGAAGAAATAAAATATATTGTAGATAATTTTAAAGGAATTATAATGGAACATGATATCTAAAAGAAAAATGAAAAAGAAAATTATGATTTTAGGTGCTAGTATATTACAAATACCCGCTATTTTAAAAGCATTGGAAATGGGTTTAGATGTGGTTGCTGTTGATATGAATCTAAATGCAGAAGGCTTTAAAATTAAGGGTATTACAAAAGAAATTATTAGTACGATTGATAAAGAATTAGTCTATGAAGCTGCTGTTAGAAACAATATTGATGGGATTATTACTTTAGCAAGTGATTTGCCTATGAGAACTGTATCATATGTTGCAAATAGAATGAATTTAGTTGGAATTAATGAAGATACGGCTATGAAAACGACAAGTAAAAAGTTAATGCGTGAAACTTTACTAAAGCATGAGATAGCGATACCGGAATTCGGAATAGCTTCATCATTAGATGATGCTATTCATTTACTAAATCAATTTAATAATTCTAATAATAAATACATATTTAAACCCGTTGATAGTTCTGGAAGTAGGGGCGTTTATTTATTAGAAACCACAACAATCGAAGAATGTAAAAAAGCCTTTGAATATAGTGTTTACTTCTCTAAAACACAAAAAGTAATTATAGAAGAATATATGGAGGGAAAAGAAGTAAGTGTTGAAACTTTTGCTATTAAAGGTGATTGTCACGTTATTCAAATAACCGATAAATTAACCACTGGAGCACCAAATTTTGTTGAAATGGGCCATTCGCAGCCCTCAAACTTACCAAGTGCTACTCAACAGCAAATAATTGAACTTGCCAAAGAAGCTAATAAAGCTCTAGGAATCAATAATGGTCCTTCACATACAGAAATAATTGTAACTGATCAAGGTCCAAAAATTGTTGAAATAGGTGCTAGACTTGGTGGAGATAATATTACTACTCATTTAGTTCCTTTATCTACTGGCGTAGATATGGTGGAAGCTTCTATTAAACTAGCAATTGGTGAACCAGTTAATATTACAAAGACAATTAATTTGGCTTCTGCTGTCAGATATTTCAATACTACTGAAGGTGAAATAAAAAAAATATCTGGCGTTTCTGAAGCCGAAAGTCTTGATGGGGTATTAGAAGTTAAATTACTCAATAAAGTAGGAGATCAAATAAGTAAAATTCAAAACAGCACTGACCGGGTGGGTTTTGTTATTTGTCAAAAGAATACTTCAGATGAAGCTAAATCAATTTGTGAAAAAGCTTGTCAATATGTACAAATCGAGGTGAAATAATTGTATAGAAAAGTCTTTAAAAGATTATTTGACTTAATAGGATCTTTAATTTTGTTACCAATAGTACTTTTGATTATTTTGATTTTCGGCATGTTAATATATCTTGAAGATAAGGGTAGTCCATTTTATTTTGCTAAAAGAAGAGGAAAAGATGGAAGCATTTTTAAAATGATAAAATTAAGAAGTATGTACGTGGATTCACCAGATTTGAGAAATGCTGATAATTCAACATATAATTCTCCTAATGATCCTCGAATCACAAAAATCGGAAAATTCATTCGGAAAACCTCTATTGATGAAATTCCTCAAATTTTAAATGTATTAAAAGGGGATATGAGTTTTATTGGCCCTAGACCAATTACCGTTAACCGTCCACTATCGGAATATGATGAAAAACGGAAGATACGATTACTGGTTAAACCAGGGATTACTGGATATTCCCAAGCATATTTTCGTAATTCGATTTCACAAGAAAAAAAATTAAAATATGATGCAGAATATGCTCAAAATGTTACTTTCATAGGTGATTTAAAAATTTTATTTAAAACTATTCAAACAATCTTATTTCGTAATAATGTATATATTGATGAAACTCAAGTTAAAGGAGTAAGGGAGATAGAAAAATGAAAAATAACAGACTTTTAATTTTAGGAGCTGGAAGAGGACAAATTGGATTATATAAAGCAGCCCAAAAGTTGGGGTATCATGTAATTGCTGGAACTTTAGAAGGAGATAATCTACCCTGTTTGGAGTTTGCAGATGAGGTTGCGATCATGGATATTTCTGATCCTTCTCAAGTTGAAAAAAAATCTGAATTTTTAAATATAAATGGTATCGCCACATGTTGTTTGGATACAGGTATACAGGCTTTAGGTCGTGTATGTGATAGTTTAAATTTGATTGGACTTAGTGAAGATTCAGCTATAAAATGTAATAATAAGTTACAAATGAAACAAGCATTGATTGAAGATGAGGTCAGTACTGCGAAATTCTTTAAAATCTCTAGTAGAGATCAGCTTATTGAATCTTTTTCAAACTTAGAATTCCCAGTAGTAGTTAAAGCCACAGATTTACAAGGCAGTAGAGGAGTTTATATTTGCAATTCCAAAAATGAGGCAATGGAATCATTTGCAAAGGTCATGCAAGAAACTGATAAAGATTATTGTATAATTGAAGAATTTATTGAAGGACTTGAATTTGGTGCACAGTCATTCGTGTTTAATGATGAGATTCTTTTTGTAATGCCACACGGTGATGAAACCTATATGAGTCATACAGCTGTTCCGATTGGACATTATGTTCCGTTTGAAGATAAAGATAAATTGTTTGATCAAATTAACTATACAGTAAGAAAAGCTATTAAAGCATTGAATTTAAACAACTGTGCTGTAAATGTTGACCTAATTTTAAGAGATAATAAGGTATATATTATTGAGCTAACGGGGAGAGTAGGAGCAAATTGCCTACCTGAACTTGTTGAAATTAACTATTCTATTGATTATTATAAAATGATCGCTAAAATGGCTATGGGAGATTCACCTAAAGAAATTTGGAATAATAGAAGTGACAAAGAAACTGCTGGTTTAGCAAGAATGATAATTGAGACTGAAAAATCTGGGGAGATAAATGAAATTAAATATAATGGAAATTTATCTAATAATATTAGAGAAGTAACTTTCTTTAAACAAAAAGGAGACGAAATAAGAAAATTTGTTAATTCTAGTGATTGCATCGGACAAGTAGTAGTTTGTGCTGAAACAATAAAAGGTTGTGAGGATGAAATTAGAAAAGTTTTTGATAATATAAATGTTGAAATAAATAAACATTAACGAGGTTTATCATTATGAAAATATGGGTTATAGGAAGAAGTTATCCTTTAAACAAAAATAATATGCAGGGTTCTTTTGAATTAGAACAAGCAAAAATGTTGAGTAGGCATGGACATAAAGTTGCTTACCTATCGTGCATATTTCATCCTTTTAAAAAAATAAAGCGATGGGGTTTATTAAATTGGGAAGAAGACAATATCAAAATATATACTAATTCAGTCTTTTACTTTCCAGAAAGAGTCAAATTAAATTTTAAATATTTTAAAGCATATTTTTGGGAAAGACTTTTAAGTTCAGTTGAAGAAGAATTCGGAGTGCCTGATATAATACATGTACATTATCCAACCAATATTACTATTTTTAAAACTATTGTTGCTTATAAAAGTAAAGGGAGTAAAATAGTATGTACTGAACATTGGTCTAAAGTACTTTTGAAAGATCTTAAGAAATATGAAAGAAAGCAATTGATAGAATATGTGGATAATGCCGATACATTTATAACTGTAAGTGAAACTCTTAAAAGCTCTATCTTAAATATTGTTAAGAAAAATTGCGAAATAAAAGTTGTTCCAAATATGATTAACCCTGTATTTAATAATAAAAGCGATAAAATGATTTCAAAAAAATTTAAGTTTATAGCCATTGGAAATCAAGTGAATATTAAACAATTTGATAAAATAATTGAAGCTTTCAAAAAATTTTCATCAAAAAATCCAAATTCTGAGCTAGTATTAGTTGGCAACGGACCTGAACACTCTAATTTAAAGAAACTTTCAAAACAGTTAAACATCTTTAATAAGATAGTATTTACTGGATCTTTAAGTAGAAAAGAGACATCAGAAGAATTGATGAAAGCTAATGTGCTTATAAATTATAGTTTGTATGAAACATTTGGTGTGCCTATTATAGAATCATGGGCACTAGGTAAACCTGTAATATCTAGTGAATCAGTAGGAGTTATTTCCAATTGGGATAAAAGACTCGGAATTCAGGTTTCACCAAAAAATCTTGATTCTCTGGAAAAAGCCATGGATCAAACATTTATTGAATATAGTAAGTTTGACAAAGAGTTTATTAAAGATTTCGCACTTAAACATTATTCAGAAGAAAGTGTATATAAAAAACTTATAGATATATACAAGTGAGTCTAGGAGGTTAAATTTGAATCATAAATTAATTAGTATTGTAATTCCGGTTTATAACGTCGAAAATTATCTTGAAAAATGTGTAAAAAGTGTATTAAATCAAACATATAATAAACTAGAAATTATTTTAGTTAATGATGGTAGTACTGATAGAAGTAAAGAAATATGCGATGAATTAGCTTCTTCTGATAAAAGAATTAAAATTATTAATAAAGAAAATGGTGGGCTTTCTGATGCAAGGAATGTTGGGATCAGTAATTCTACTGGTGAATATATTGGTTTTGTAGACAGTGATGATTGGATAGAACATAATATGTATGAAACCCTATTGGATAGTATCGAAAATAATAATACTGAAATCGCAATTTGTGGAATATACAGAGAATATAAGAACGAAACAAAAGTAGAAGATAATGATAATAAGATTTTAACATCGAAGCAAGCTTTAAAAAAGCTTCTAATTGGAGATGAGATACATGATCATGCTTGGTCAAAACTATACAGAAGAAGTCTCTTTAAAAATGTTAGATATCCAAAAGGGAAAGTATATGAAGATATAAGAACTACATATAAACTCTTCTTAAACTCAAACAAAGTTTCATTAGCTAATCAGCCTTTATACCACTATAGACAAAGAAAAGGAAGTATAATCAGAAATGGGTTTTCAGAAACAAAATTTGAGTGGTTATATGCTATTCAAGAGCTATTGAATGAACCCTATCTAAGAGAGTTTGAAGATCATATTGAATACCGCTTATTAAAAACTAAACTTATGTTAATTAGAGAACTATTTATATACTCAGATAATTTAACTTTTAATAAGTATAACAGCTTTCTAAAATCTACATTAAAAGATATTAAGACTAATCAAAAACTTTTACTAAATGACAAAAAATTACCAAATTCTTTGAAATTAATTACCTTTTTATCTAACAAACCTATTTCAGTAATTAGATTTATATTTACTTTAATAAGTTTAAGAAATAGAACAACTTTTAAATATTATGAATGAGAGGATAGTATGACTAAAATAAGTAAAATAAATTTTATTTTATTTCTTTTCACTTTAATAATTTTGAGTATATTTTGTCTTTTAATTGACAACTTTTACTTCGGAATAGCCTTTTCACTATGGATAATATTATTCATTTATTCATTACTAGATATATCTAATAGAAGCCTTCTTTTTGGCTTTTGTATAACTTTCTTTATATTTCTACTAGGTAGAGAATTTGTTCAGGTAGTTCTCAGTTTCCAAGTTGAAAACTTTCCGGAAAGAATAAATAATCACGCTTACATTCTTTATATTTTAAGTTTATTTACTTTTCTTTTGTCATATCCAATATTTTCTCGAAACAAGAAATTAAGCAAACTTAATAATAACTTTAATAAAAGTAATAAAAGAAATGTTAAAAAAATAACTATTATTAGGAATATTTCTAAGTTTTATTTTTTTGTTACATTATTTTTTGCAATTTTTTCCAAAATAAGTGCTGCAAGATTTGTCTTATCAAATAGCTATTTTGAATATTACACAGAGTATTTAAATTTATATTCTGAAAATATAATTATGTCTGTCTTTAGTTTTGTGGAAAGAATGATGCCTGTGGCTTTAAGCGTTTTTTTAGCAGCATCCCCGACAAAGAAAGAAACAAAATATCCACTAGTTTCCTATATTATTTATTTAATTATATCTTTAGCGACTGGCGCAAGATCAACATTCATGCTTGGCATTCTATTTATATTTATTTATTTTATATTTAGAAATAATATTGATGAGGATGATAAATGGTTAAATAAAAAATCTATTCTTATATTTATTATCTTAATTCCTATCACAATTTTTTTAGCAACTACAATAAGTTTTCTCAGAGAAGGAAACGATATCTCAAATTTGGGGTTTTTGGATGCGATTTATAAATTTGTTTATGATCAAGGAGTTACTAGTAATATAATTAAAAGATCATTTGCTTTTAAAGAATTATTAAATAGTAATAAATTATATACTTTGGAATTTCTTAGAAGTGGTATTTTTGCAAGGATACTAGGTATAGATGTATATTATGGAAATACTTATGAACATGCAATGTATGGTGGAAGTTTTGCACACTCAATTGGGTTTATTCTATTAGGTGATAATTATTTATCTGGTAGAGGAACTGGAAGTAGTTATATCGCAGAGTTTTATCAAGATTTTGGTTACTTTGGAGCAATAATAGGTTCAATATTTTACTCATATCTAATTTCCAAGGTAGAATTATCTAATAGAAGTAATGAAAATATTTTTAAAAAGAGTATATTTTTATTTCTAGTCCAGCGAATTTTATGGGCACCTAGAGGAAGCTTTTCAGATATAATAAGTAGTGTTTTTTCATATCCAACTCTATTAATTATAATTACAATTTATTTGAGTTACAAATTTTATAATGATTTAATAATATCTAGAAATATTTTTAAGGAATTTGAATATGATTAAAACAGAAAAATCATTAACTAAGAATGCCGTTTTGAATAGTCTTAAAGCGGCTTTATCAGTAATATTTCCACTGATAACTTATCCTTATATTTTAAGAGTTTTAGAGGTTCGTAATATTGGTGAAATAGACTTTACTGGATCTATAATAAATTATTTCATATTAATAGGCGGTCTAGGCATAAATGTTTATGCCATAAGAGAAGGGGCACGTTTAAGAAACAAAAAAAAAGAACTAAATGTTTTTGCAAATCAAATGCTTACTCTAAATATATTGACTACAATATTTTCATATTTATGCTTATTTATTTTTGTATTCTTTTCAAAAAAACTACATAACTATATTACTTTAATTACTATTCAAAGTATTAGTATATTTGCAAACCTATTAGGAGTCTTTTGGATATTTTCAATTTTTGAAGACTATTTTTATATAACTGTTAGATCCCTTTTAATACATATTTTATCTGTTATTTTAATGTTTATTTTGGTGAAGAATCCAGATGATTATCTCAAATATGCATCAATTTCAATTTTTGCAAATACAGGTGCAAATTTTTATAATCTTTATAAAGCAAAGAAATATATTAATATTTCTTTAACTAAAAATTTAGAATTATCAAAACATCTTAAACCAATTTTAATTATATTTTCTTCTAGTGTGGCTAGCACTATATATGTTAACGCAGACAAAACAATGTTAGGTTACTTCTTAAATAATTATTTTGTTGGTCTATACTCAGCCTCTGTAAATATCTATACAGTATTAAAGATAATGTTTATAGCAATAATTCAAGTTTCTCTCCCAAGACTCTCTAATTATTTATCTGAGAATAAATTCATAGAATATAAAAGAACAGCAACGTATATCTTTCAACTTTTCTTTATTATTTTGGTCCCAGCAGTAATCGGATTAGTTATGGTCGCTCCGGAAATTATAAATTTAATAGGTGGTGATAAATATACTGAATCAATACTGACTCTTCAGATTTTATCTGTGAGCTTGTTCTTTTCAATCTTAGCAACATTTTATACAAATGTTGTTCTGTTACCGTTCAATAAAGAAAGTCAAGTTTTAATATCTACACTCATATGTGCTATTTTAAATATCCTATTCAACATTCTTTTGATACCTTATTTTAAACATAATGCAGCTGCAATCACCACTGTTTTTGCAGAATTCTTAATGTTTTTAATTCAACTATATTTTTCTAAGCATCTTTATAAACTAGAAGTTCCTTTTAAATTTTTTATCAGTATAATAATCGGATCATTTGTTATAGTTATAATTTGTACCTTAATAAACTTTTTTTCATTAACTAGTATATTAAGTCTTTTTTTAAAATTGCTTTTATCATTAATTGCATATTTATATGTTCTTTACTTATTAGATAACAAATTCCTAAAAGATTTGTTATACAAAAGTTTAAACAATAACAAATAATGTATTACCAATATAGATTTATAAAAGATGAGAAAGGATGTACATTTTGAAGATTACTGTACGCAAAGCAATCATCCCTGCCGCCGGTTATGGAACACGTTTTCTACCAGCTACTAAAGCCATGCCGAAAGAGATGTTACCGATTATTGATAAACCAACCATTCAGTATATCGTAGAGGAAGCAGTGGCAGCAGGTATTGAGGATATTATTATCATTACAGGGAAGTCTAAGCGAGCCATTGAAGACCATTTTGACAAGAATACCGAGTTAGAATTAGACCTGATGAACAAGGGGAAGATTGCTATGTTAGAGTCGGTTCAAAAGGCTTCCAACCTAGCGAACGTCTACTTTATCCGCCAAAAAGAAATGAAGGGTTTGGGCGATGCCATTTATACCGCCAGAAGCTTTATTGGTGACGAGCCCTTTGCCGTTCTTCTGGGTGATGATATTGTGGTATCAGAAGAGGGTGATCAACCAGCCATCCAACAATTAATGGACGAATACGATTTGACCGGCTCCTCCGTTATCGGTGTCCAGACGGTCCCTCAAGACCAAACCCATCGCTATGGTATTATTGATCCCTTGGAACAAGATGGGCGCTTATACAAGGTCAAAACCTTTGTTGAAAAGCCTAAGCAAGGAACAGCCCCTTCCAATCAAGCCATTATGGGAAGATACGTTTTAACGCCTAAGATCTTTGATTTTCTAGCCAAGAAACAAGTCGGCGCCGGTGGAGAGATCCAACTGACTGATGCCATTCAAATGTTAAACCAAGTCGAACCGGTCTATGCCTATGACTTCAAAGGCATTCGTTATGACGTCGGGGAGAAAATCGGCTTTATTAAGACCACCATTGACTTCGCCCTCCACCGCGAATTCGCTGAGGAAATCCGTCAGTATATGAAGGAGAAGTTGGACGAATAAGATGAAAAGATTAAACACCTAGAGTTGAAGTTAGCTCTAGGGATTTTTATTTTCGCCCTACTTATTAATTAAATAATTGGATCGTTTCATCGATTTTCTCTTCGACTAGTTTAAGGATGACTGATTTTTCAAGCTTCGCCTTATAAATAATATAATCTAAACATTCCGAATGACTCGGTAAGACTTGTTTTTCAATTAAGTTGTATTTATCCAGAATGGTTGGATAGGTAGCTGTGGTCCAAGTGTAACTGCCTTTAATGGTGGCGATAAAGTCAAGCAGTGAACCTCTCTCATAAACTTGGATTAATTTCTTTGAGGAATTAATTTTTTTCTGCCATAAATAGGCCTCAGTATAATCATCCCATTCAAAATCACCGTGGATAATTTCTGTAAAGGGTTCTAAGTCTTTAAGCGCTAAATGTTCTTTTTTAGCCAGTGGGTGCTGCTGGGAAATCAGAACGACTCGAGGAAAGGAGGAAAGCTGCTTCCACTCAATATAACGCGCTTTTAATTGATTTTCAAAATGCTCCTTGTTCTCCGTATAAAAACGAATAATACCAATATCTGCATTGCCACTATTAACATCCTCGATGACTTGTAAGTTGGTTGTTTCAGAAAATTTGATCGATAAGTTATGATGTTCCTCTTGCAGGCGGTTGATCATTTTGGCGATTGCAAAAGCAATATAAGAAGACCTCCTGGCAGAAATAGAAAGCGAAGAGAAGTAATTAGTCGGTGTTAGATATTTGGTTTCAATTGACTGATAAAGGGCATCGAGTTTTTCCAAATCATTAAGAACTTGCTGGCCATCATTCGTTAGTTGAACCCCTTTGTGAGTACGATCGAAAATAGTAAAACCAATCGATTCTTCAAACCTTTTTAATATTGAACTCAAATAGGGTTGTGAAACGAAAAGATTTTGAGAAGCTTTGCTGATTGAACCCGTCTTCGCGATTTCCAAAATGTATTGAATATGATGAATGTCCATGGTCTAGGCTCCTAATAGTTTGATTATAAGTAAATGAGGATAGGTGGTATTGTTATCATCTATTTTTAATTGCTAGAGGATGATGGTAAAATTTAATTAAAGATGTAAGCGCTATCTTTAAAAGAGAACGGTTCTCAATAAGTTTATCATAGTTGAAGTCTTTTTTTAAAATTTAATAGGGAGGAATCTGTATGTCAGACCATCTAAAATTTGCCAACCATCCTTTGATGTATCTGGTTAGTGGAATTGGTATTGCTTTAGTGTTGATTCAAGGGACCTACATCCTAAAGAAAGCGATGAAGGCAACCAAAGAATTAAATATGGATCAACAGCGCGTTAAAAAAGGCCTAAGAGTCGCAGCCATGGCCAGTATTGGACCGGCTTTAGGGATTGTAGGGAGTATTTTATCCTTGATTGTCTCATTAGGTGCGCCAGTTTCAGCCTTGCGGATGTCAATTATTGGAGGTACCAACTATGAAACCATGGCCGCCACCTTTGGTGCGCAAGCAGCAGGCGGAGAACTCTCTCCAATGATGGATCCAACGGTGTATGCCAATGCCTTATGGACGCCGGCTTTAGGGGTTATCCCTTGGCTAATTGTGACCTTCTTCTTTGGCCATAGCATGAACATGATCAATGATTTTATGACCGGTGGTAAAAAAGCCTTACTACCAGCAGTCAGTGTCGGTGCCATGTTAGGGTCTTTTGCCTACTTTGTCATGAATAATGTCGTGAAAATTAATGTCAATCCATCCTACGCCGTCGCTTCTTTATCGGCTTTAGTGATTATGATTATCTGCCAAAAATTAAGCGACCAATACGAATGGTTAAAGTCTTGGTCACTAACGATTTCCATGTTTGCCGGTGCTTTATGTGGCATGTTCTTTGTTTAGATCTATAAGGAGGAAAAAGAATGGGAGCCTATGAAAAATTCACCAAAAGTATAACTAATTTTGGCCGCTTAACCATGGTCTTGGGAGTGATTGCCGTATTACTACCCCCTCTAACCATGACCTTTGTCTTTGGTTATAATCCAGGTTTTGCCGCCATCATCGCCGGAGCTATTTCACAAATGTCTGTTTCTGGAGCTTTCTATCTGAGTGAACCTTTAACTTACTTCCCAATTGTTGGTACATCAGGCTTATATTTAACCATGTTATCAGGTAATGGGGTCAATATGAAGATTCCTGCTGCAGCCATTTCATCGGAAGCCTCAGGCTACAAGCAAGGGACAGATGAAGGGGCTTTGATGGGGACAATCGGTTTAGCTGTATCCATCTATGTGGCTGTTTTCTTTGTGATTTTTGCGACCATTTTAGGACAAACGGTGATTACTACCTTACCTGCCGACTTAGCGAAGTATTTTGAGCTAATCATTCCAGGCATTTATGGGGCAATCTTTGGCCAATTTATGGTCAAGTCATACAAGACCGGTCTTTTTGCACTGTTGATTTCAACCGTTATGATCTACATTGTTCAGTTCATTCCAGGAAATCCATCTTTTGTTATTACTTTAACATCTATCTTTACTACTATTTTATTTGCGCGTAAACAATTGGAAAAAGGTCTATTAAACTAATAGGAGGTATACTATGATTGCTGAACGTAATTTAGAAATTTTTGAAGAAATGTTGATGATTCATTCGCCCTCTAAAGAGGAAAAAGAAATGGCAGATTATGTCATTAAATTTCTTGAAAATCTTGGAGCCGAGATTCATCTTGACGAAAGCCAGCATACCTACGGTGGCAATTCGCCAGTTATCTTTGCGAAAATTAAAGGAGACATAGAAGGCGAGGGCGTGTCACTAAATGCTCATACTGATGTGATTCAGCCCAATAAAAACTTAAAAATCGTTAAAAAAGACAATATTTGGTCCTCAGATGGGACGACGACCTTAGGTGGGGACGATAAGGCCGGTCTGGCCGCTATTTTAACCGCTGTGGAATACATTGTTAAGCATCAGATTAGTCACCAAGATATTTATGTAATCGTCACTCCCGGTGAAGAGCAGGGGATGTTAGGTGCGCGGAATATTAATTGGGAAAGTGTCTACCAGCATATCAATCCTGCTAAAAACTTAATTGTAGCTGACAATGCCGGCAAGGCCAATAAGGTCGCCTACCAAGCACCGACTTGTTACCGCTTTGAGATCACCATTGGAGGACGTAAGGCCCATGCGGGGATCGAACCAGAAAAGGGCATTAATGCCATCCAAGTAGCGAGCAAAGTCATTAGCCAAATGCCGCTCTTAAGGATTGATGACGAAACAACCGCCAATGTGTCGCAAATTACTTCTGATTTCCCTAATAATGTGGTGCCAGATTCTTGTATCTTTACCGGTGAAATCCGCTCGCATCAAGAAGAAAAGGTCGACCAATTATTACAAGCCTACGAAGGCATTATCCAGCAGTATACAAACGACTATACCATCGAAACGCGTCGTGACTACCCAGCCCTTGCCAGTCAAGATGACCTCAAATTCGTCAAAGAAATTGTCGCAGCCTACGAAACAGTCGGTGTCAAAGCAGAGCCTCAAATTATCGGTGGAGGATCGGATGCCAACTTTTTTGCCGAAGAAGGTTTTAACTCAGCCATTGTCGGTGTGGGGATGGAGCTGGTTCATACGACGGAAGAATACCTAGATACGGATGAAATGATCCTAACGACTAAAGCGTTGATCAATTATTTAAGTAAAGATTAAGTAGGTGGTTTAATGCCAAGCAAAGAACTATTTGAAAGAAATGATCAATACGAAAAAAAAATCATTCAATGGAGACGTGATTTACATCAGATTCCTGAGTTAGGCTTAGATTTGCCGAAGACAGTGGATTATGTTCGCAGTCAACTCATAGGAATGGGTCTTTCGGTTGAAGACCATTATGTCAACGGAAATGGCTTGGCTGTCGTCATAGAAGGAAGCAAAGAAGGGAGTCCAAATGATCGAGTAATGGGACTTCGAGCCGATATGGATGGTTTACCCATCCAAGAGGAAACGGGCTTGTCTTTTGCTTCGAGAAACGGTAATATGCATGCTTGTGGCCATGATGGACATACGGCTACGCTTCTAGCCGTCGCTGACTTTTTATCCCATCACCGTCATTTATTTGGAGGTAAGGTTAAACTAATCTTCCAACCCGGTGAAGAATACCCCGGAGGGGCAGAGCCAATGATTCAAGAAGGTGTCCTTAAAAATCCGGATGTAACACGGGTATTAGGTTTTCATATCGGTCATTTAGATAAAGCAATTGCTCCGGGTCATATTTCTTATCGTGTTGGTCCTATGATGGCCTCGATGGATCGTTTTCAGATTATAATCAAAGGCTTTGGCTTTCATGCCGGTTATCCAGAATCTTCCAAAGATCCGATTACAGTGGCTGCCGAATTGATAATGGCCTTTCAAACCATTAAGAGTCGGAATATTAAAGCCAGTGATCCAGTAGTCGTTTCTGTGACCCATATTGAAGGGGGCTTTAATCAAAATATTATCCCTGATCAAGTCTTCATTGAAGGCACCGTAAGGACTTTAAATGATGATTTGAGAGCATTTGTTCATCAGCGAATGGATAAGATTACCAAAGGTTTGGAAGTCGCTTATGATGTAAAAATTGACCTGTCTTATGAGTATAAATACCCCGTCTTAGTAAACGATCAAGCCTCTACTTTAGATACTGTTAAAGCTTTACAAGCAGGACTAGGCGATGATTACCTTATTCCATCAGCAGAGGCCTTAATGGGGGCTGAGGACTTTGCCTATTATGGTAAAGAGCTTCCAGCAACTTTCTTATTTTTAGCCAACCCAAGAGAGATTGAAGGCCAGTTCCATGGTCACCATTCTTCTAAATTCGATATCGATGAAAGCAAGCTCATCTTAGCCTTTAAGGCCTTTATTTTAGCAACCCTTGATTATTTACAATAGAATGATTAAAATCGGTGATTTTTCACCGGTTTTTTGTATTAACAATTTTTTATTATTATAATTTTAATATATAAATGATAATTTTTAGCATAAAATAGATAATTTAGTTGATTGAATTTTGAAATAATTTTTCTTAAAATAAACATAATTAGTAAGCGCTTACGAAGAAATAAGGAGGGTTTTATATGTTAAATAAGACGAAAGTATCAGATCCTAAACTTTATGAAATCGTTATTGATGAGTTAAAAAGACAAGAGAAAAATATTGAAATGATCGCGTCAGAAAGCACTGTTCCTATTGAGATAATGGAATTATCGGGTTCTATATTCACCAATAAGACACTTGAAGGTTATCCTGGTAAACGTTATCAACAAGGAGCGCAATGTGCCGATGTACTAGAAATAGAAGCCATTGAACGTGCAAAAGAACTCTTTAAATGTGAACATGTGAATATTCAACCTTATTCTGGAACAACTGCTAACTATTCTGTTTATGCGGCTGTTCTTGAACCAGGAGATACGGTTTTATCAATGAAGCTAGATCAAGGCGGTCACTTATCTCATGGATCAAAAGCTAATTTTATGAATAAATTTTATAATTTTGTTCACTATCCTCTTAATAATGAAAATGAGCAAGTAGATTATTCCGAACTTGAAAGGTTAGCCGTTCGGCATCAGCCAAAGTTAATTATCGCTGGTGGATCGGCTTATCCCCGTTTATTAGATTATGAAAAATTTAGAGCTATTGCTGATAAAGTAAATGCTTATTTGATGGTTGATGCTGCACATATTATTGGTTTAATTGCAGCTAAGGTGATTCCTTCACCTGTACCATATGCTGATTTTATTACCGCTTCAACCACTAAAACCTTTTCAGGACCGCGATCTGGAATCATATTATGCAAAAAAGAACATGCTAAAAAAATTGATCATGGTGTATTTCCTGCTGCTTTGGGATCAATGCATTTAACAACCATGGCAGCAAAATGTTGGTTGTTCAAGCATTGTCAAAGTCAAGAGTATCAAACCCTTATGCAACAAGTTGTGAAGAACTCTAAAACTTTGGCTAAAGCTTTGGAGAATAAAGGTTTCCGTCTTGTTGCAAATGGTTCAGATACGCATCTGCTCTTAGTTGATTTACGACAAAAAAATATTACTGGAAAGCAAATGGATGAAGCTTTAAATAAGATTGGAATTACTGTAAATAAAAATCAAATTCCTTCAGATCCTTTAGGTCCAAATGAAACAAGCGGAATTCGAATAGGAACAATGGCAACAACTCAGCGTGGTATGAAAGAAGATGAGATGTTATTCATAGCTGAACTTATGAATAAAACGGCTGAATGTTTAATAAATGAAAAATCTTTTGAATCATTAAAAAAACAAGTAAGAGAATTAGTCAATCAATTCCCTTTATATTCTAAAGAAGAGATTGAATACATAGTCGGGAAATAATTGAAAGGAGTCGCATATGTTAGAAGCAAAGGTAATTAAAAGCAGAGGACTAGAACTTGTGTCAATCATTCACTTTCCAGAAGTATCGATTGATAATAAAACATTAATCTTTTTTTGTCACGGTTTTGTGGGGCACAAGATTACACCTCACCGGATGTTACCTAAATTAACACAGCAATTAACTCAGTTGGGGTATACTGTTTGTCGAACGGATTGCATTGGATCCGGAGACAGTGAGGGAAATGAAGACTATATGATAATCGAAGATCAAATTAAGGATTATCTCAAAGTATTTGAAATTTTAGAAGAGTCATATAGCTGGGAAAAAATCATTCTCTTAGGTTACAGTATGGGCGGGACAACTGCTACCCTACTCAGTAATGAGATTGATCCAGATGGTCTAGTACTTTGGTCACCAGTATCTGATCCGCTGTGGAATTTTCAACATCTATTAGGTTCAGAACGTTTTCAAGCCGGAATGCAAGGTAATTATATATCTATTGAAGGAGATGAAGTCAGTCCGAAATTCTTTGAAAATATCGATCAGATACATCCTTTAGAAATAGTTAAAAAATTAAATATTCCTATTCGTGTCATCCATGGTTCGCACGATCAAGATGTTTTACCTATTAATGGATGGTTGTATTATCATTTTGCCAAAGATGGAAAAAT
Source organism: Facklamia sp. P12955 (assembly GCF_050409565.1). Taxonomy (NCBI): domain Bacteria; kingdom Bacillati; phylum Bacillota; class Bacilli; order Lactobacillales; family Aerococcaceae; genus Facklamia; species Facklamia sp. P12955. The sequence continues at coordinate 31,462 of NZ_JBNUPF010000003.1, read as the reverse complement.
TCATATCGTAGAAAATGCGGGACATACATACGATGATATCATTCTTCAAGAAGATCTTTTCGCTAAAACAATTGAATACCTCAATGAAATTTAAAAGGAGTTGAGAATAATGTCTGGAATATTAAATGATATTGCTGGTAAGATATGGGGCTTACCAATAATTTTCATGATTTTATTAGCTAGTTTATATTTTTCAATCGTTATGAAGTTTCCACAATTTACTCAATTTAAGGAAATGTTGCGATTACTAAAAGAGCGTGGAGAGTCGGAACAAGGTCTTTCTCCCATTCAATCTTTTATTTTTACTGCTGCTCGTACAGTGGGCGTTGGTAATATTGCTGGAATGGCGGCTGGTATCTACTTTGGTGGTCCCGGAGCTATTTTCTGGTTATGGGTATTAGCAATTTTTGGATCTAGTATTGCTATTATTGAAGGAACATTAGCTCAAACTTATAAAAAAGTCATTAATAATGAGTATAAAAGTGGTCCTGCCAATTATATGGCTGAAGGGTTTTCAAACCGAAAAGTAGGTCGCGTTTTTGCTATTCTCTATTCAATCATAACTACTGTCTCATTAACTGTGTTGATGTCAGGCGTACAATCTTATTATATTGTTCAAGGTTTACATTCGGCCATGAACTTACCAGTTATACTATTATCCACTATTTTTACATTAATTTTAGGCATTGTGATTTTTGGAGGCTTAAAACGTATCGGAAGAACAAGTCAAAAAATTTCTCCAGTAGCTGGTTTGTTATATGTGATCATGTCAATTATTGTCATACTAATGAATATTGATAAATTGGGTGAAACGTTAAGTCTAATCTTTAGTTCAGCATTTGGTCAAGATGCAGTCTTTGGAGCGATGTTAGGTAGTGCTCTTCAATGGGGAATTAGAAGGGGTGTTCATGCGAATGAAATTGGTATCGGTACTTCCGCAATCACTTCTGCGACTTCACAAGTTTCTCATCCCGCTCAACAAGGACTTTTAGGTGGTATGAGTGTATATATTGGAACGCTTTTTGTCTGTACAACAACTACTTTTATGATTCTTATGACAGGAAGTTATAATGTTATTAATGACCAGAAAGAAATAGTTTTTGAAGGGGTCAAAGGGTTAGAATATGGTAATCCTTTTGTAGCTAATGCTATTCAATCAGTTGTTCCTATTCCAAATTTTGGTAATATATTTATAGCTTTAGCTATTTTAGTTTTTGCATTTGTTGCTTTAACGGCTTTCTATCTTTATGCAGAGAGTAGTTTATCTTATATTATAGGTGATAATAAGACAGGTTATACTATCTTAAAAGTTGTTTTTTTAGGAGCAGTTTTTGGCGGAACTTTAGTAGTATCTGATACAATATGGGCATTAGCTGATATTGGAAATGGTTTAATGGCTTGGACCAATATTATTGCTCTAATATTTATCGGTCACAAAGGTGTTAAAATCCTTAATGACTATACAGATCAATTGAATAGAGGTATTCAAAATCCAACATTTGATCCTCGATCAGTTGGTATTCATTCAGGTGCAGAACTCTGGCAAAATGCCAAGAATTAAAAGTTAGTTAATCATAATAGAAGTTGAGGGTAGGTGATTTATTGGAAATTGAAGAATTTTATTGGGGGAAAGTACAATGGCTGGATGGATTACACCATAATATCAATATTGGTATTTCTTCAATCAACCCACATACATATCAAAAACCACATATCCATTATGAAAACGAACAATTTATCTATGTTATAAGTGGAGAAGGCGCTTATCAAGTAAATGACCAAACTTTTCAATTAAAAGCTGGTGATTATCTATTATTTCCATATAATTCAATTCATTCGACAACTAATAATATGGATGAACCTTTAGTTGATTTGGTGGTTTCGATTCCTCGTTTATCGAATAATAACTATATTAATCATACAAAAGAACAATCCACATCTATTTCGAAAGATTTATTAGGTGAGGCTATTGAAAGTATTATTATTGAAATGAAGGATCAAGTTATATTAGATTATTGTATTATCAATGGTGTTAAGGATATCAAATATTGTAGTAATAAACCCATCAAATACGACGATTTAACTTCTATTTTTCAATTAATAGACAGTATAAATTTATCGCCAGGTCAATCAACAACTTTTAAGCAGTATTTTCTTTTTCCGATTTTTTTTCATGATGAAGTGCTGGGGATCATAATTTTTAATTCAGAAAGTTTATTGATAGATGAAATGCCAACCTCAACAAAAAAGAGTATCTTTAATTTTTTTAACAGTTTAATAGATAGTATTGAAAGCTACGCAATCCATCATTCTGTAAAAAAGAAATTAAATGATAGTATACATCAGTTAGAAAATAAGAGAAATATTATTAAAACAATGGCTCAACAATTAAATTTTGAAAAAGAAAAAAGTTCTTCTTTAAAAATTAATAACCATTTTATGTTCAACACCTTAAATTACATGGCTAACTTAGCGATCAAAGAAGACAATGTCCGTTTGTATGATTTGATTGTTCTCTTTGCTGATATGGTACGATACACATCAGATAATTCCGGTATGTTAATTTCAATTCGTCAAGAACTTGAGTATTTAAACGCTTATATTCAGCTTCAAAAATCAAGATATCCTAATTTTGAATTTAATATTGAAGTTGATGATACTGTTTTACAAAATGGAATTCCAATAAACTGCTTACAACCTATTGTAGAGAATGCTTTTTCACACGGTTTTATAAATTATGATGGACGAAAAATTATTAATTTGGTTATACATTTAATAAATAAAGAAAAAATTGAATTAATCGTGCAAAATAATGGAAATACACTAGATATGAACGGCGTAAGAAATATTAATTCTAATTTAGCGATAGGTACTGATAATGGATTATCTTTGGTATATCAGAAATTCTATAATAATTTTCAAAAAAATTTTACTATGTCGTTACAATCCAATCCAGAATTTACTCAAATGACTATTCGCTTTCCGAAAGAAGTGGTAATGTAATGCTTTCTGTAGCAATAATTGATGATGAAGAATCTGTATATCATATTATTAGTAAAATTATCGAGATGGAAAAATTACCTATGAGTGTGGATGCATATATATGCGATGGTAGACATGCATTGAAATTGTTAGAAGATGCAAATTTTGATCTCATTTTCGTTGATATTCGTATGCCCTATCATTCAGGTTTAGAAGTTATGGAGACTTATCCTGAATTCCAATACATTGTAATCACTGCTTATAATGAATTCGAATATGCTCAAGAAGCTTTGCGATTAAATGCTAAAGACATTTTATTAAAACCGATTGATCGGAAAAAATTTGTTGCAGCTGTAAATCGGGTATTTAATATGAATCTTTATGGAAATGAAATTGTCGACGATTTAATACTATATTTGAATAAAAACTATTATCAGGTTGATTTAAATTTAACTGATTTAGCCAATCGTTATTTTATGAAAGCTAGCAATCTCTGTCGCTTATTTAAAAATCATACAAATCAAACTATAATGAACTATCTTACATCTCAACGAATTAATAGGGCAAAGGATCTATTGCAAGAATCTAATATGTCAATTAGCGAAATATCTCATTCGGTTGGTTTTCAGTCAGAAACTGTATTTTATCGTAAGTTTAAAGAACTCAATCACATAACTCCTTCAACATATCGTAAATCACTTTAGATAAGCCTTCTTATAAAATTTTGTTTTATAGGAAGGCTTTCATCTATAGTTTTATTTAAATTTCTGTCTTAAAGTATTTTATCGTAATTCTTCGCTTTTGATATAGAAAACAGCTCTTTTTTTATGTTATAATTATTAACATTAACTATCAATTATAAGGGAGAGCATACAATGAAAAAATGGTTACTAGCAGCCACTGTCGGCTTATTGACTTCAGGCCTTTTCTTTAATACGTGGGTAAGTGCAGAAGTCAATGAGGAAGAGTTAGGCTATGTGGTCTTTGCTGAAAGAGAAGACCAATCAAACTTTGAAGAAGTGGACAAATATAAGGTTCTTTCGGCCAATACCATGAAAGCCAGCTTAAAGAGTGATAAGGATAAGGTTATGACGTTTAACTTACTGCATATCCTCTCACCAGAAGAAGAAAAAGATGAAGCTTATGCCCAAGAAGCTAAAGAGCGCTTAGAAGAATTGATGAAAGATGCTGACAAGGTCGAATTAGAATTATTTGAAGTTGAAAAAGAAGACTTCCAAGATGAATCGGTTAAAAAAGAAGATTATGTGGCGAACTTATGGTTAGATGGCATATTAGTGCAAGAAATTCTCTTAACGGAAGGCTACTCAGTGATCCAACTCGACAAAACAAAAGAAGCAGAAATGGCTAATGAATACTTAGATGTTCTTGTTCAATCCCAAGACTATGCTGCCAAAAATCGTTATTATGTTTGGGAGGATAACTCCAATCAGTTTCTAGCCAATGCCGAATTCCCTGAAGTGATTAAAAATACACAAACGGGTCAAGTCGTTGTTTCTCAAGCCGATAATACTCAAAAAGCAAATGCTTTATTTGAATTACCGAGCAAAAATAACCCATCCCATCCAACGCAAGAATCTAATAATTCATACATTAATCAAACAGAAGAAGTTTCAGCGCCAGTAGTGTCAAAAGAACCTGTTGACACTAATACAGAGCCAGAACCAGCCCCAGAGCAAAATGTTTATTATGCGAACTGTACCATTGCCCGTCAAGCAGGAGCCGCTCCCGTCTATCGTGGACAACCTGGATATGGTCCACACTTAGATCGAGATAATGATGGTATTGGTTGCGAGTAAAGCTGAACGCTAAATCTTGACTCTTGCCCCTCAGAGCTGATAGCGATCCGAGCTATTGGCTCTTTTATTTTCTAGTCAGCAACTTTTTATAATTTTTTAAAATTTTGTCAACTTTCAACCGATTGTCAAAGCTACTATCTTTTCTTCACAATTCTGCTTATATCATCTTAAATATATGTTTTTATTTTAATAAGAGTATGATATCAGCCTAGAGTGAGAAAAAGAGGCCCTATTTTAAATAAAAATTTCAATTATTAAAAATTTTAAACTTAAGAGTATTGCAAAGGCTTTAAAAATATGTATAATTCAAATTGTTGATCAACATTTAACAATAAATCTGAGGAAGGGGGAGCCTGCTACCTATAGCTATAAGAAAAAGAATCGCTTAGTTGTCTTTTAATTTGCTATTTTGTTTTGTTATAAGCCATTTATCATATAAGTTGTGTTTTGCATAAAGTGATGAGAAACTATGAGTCATCACATGGACTCAATTGAATATAGTAGGAGGATTCGGATGCTCGAAATAAGGAATTCGAGGAACAAGAAAGTCTGTGAGCTCGATTTGAAACAGAAAACGGTTGTTATTGTTAGCAAAGGAATTGAAACCAAGATTCAATTTCTTCCATCCGATAGTGTAACCATTCAAGAAGCGCAGGTAACTCAGAAAAATAAAAATAAAAATAAAAATAAGAATTAAGCAGAACCGCTAGACGGGCTAGATTGTAAGGATATTCCTTAGCTTTCGGCCCGTTTTTTTCATGTCAAAATTCAAGGAGGAAGACTAATGAAAAAATCATCTGAAGAATTAACTAATGTCATTATTATGTTTGACCCCCTCATCCATCACTGGCTCCATCATTACCAATTGTCTACCCACCATAACGATTATCAAGACCATCTTCAGGAGATGCGGTTAGAGTTGATAAGGCTTTATCAAAAGTTTGAAGGCGATCCCTTAAATTGTATCGATCATCGCTATCAATTTATCGCTTATGCGGGTAAGGGTTTAAAATGGTTTCTACTCAATCGTTTGCGCCAATCCACTTATCAAGTGACCCCGACAGATCCTGTTATTTTATCAGATCTTATCGAAGAGCTGAGAGAAGAATGCTCAAAAGAATCAATCTTTTTATTGGAACAAACTGTTAAAGACCATCTAAAAGAACGAGAGCGTAAGATTTTCAATTTAATTTTACAAGGAAAATGGCGCAATCGTGAAATCTGCCAGCTCTGCAACATTTCTGAGCGCACCCTCCGCAATGATAAAAAGCGTATTGCAGCTAAGCTCGGTCATCTCTTTAAAGAAAAATCTAAAAACTTGTCTTTTTCTTGCCGTTTTTGATGATCTGATTGTGTGTATAAGGTGTAAGATCGTACGGCTTACATAAATACCTAGGAGGAATGAAAAATGGAAAGTAAAGAATACAAATCAGGGCGTTTAGCGCTTAAAGGTATGAATCCGACAACGGAGAAGACTTTTAATGTCTCTATTCAAGGCTTGATTGAGGGGGTTACTCCCAATCAAGTGCAGTTGGTTAAAGATCAAATCGATCAATTAACCATTAATCCAACCGATACCGCTCAAGCTGTTTATGCTTATAATTTTATTTAATGATGGAAAGGGGAAAGCAAGATGAAAGATAGTATGGTATTAGAATTGATTTTCTTAGATGCGGCGGGTAAAACGCGTAAGATTACGATTAATCAACCAGCTGATTCAGTTACTAAAGAAACTGCCGAAGCTGTGATGCAGGCTCTAGTTGACTGTGATTTATTCAAAGATGATCAGGGCGTAGATATGTATGTGACTCCGGTTGCCGCTCGCTATGTTGAGCGTAACGTTACCGATGTTTATGCCTATGAAGAAGCTTAGTTAAGCATGATTTTAGAGGGGCTGAGTGTTTGCTCAGCTCCTTATTACTAAAAGGAGGTTGTGCATGCATTTGATTGATTTGGGTTCTTATGCTGGAGCGATTATTGCAGTGATTACCTTGATTTCTAAGTTAATTGGCCTGATTACTGCCTTGCATGATCTAATTGAACGCATTGATTGGATGCAGGCCAAACTAGAAGCGTTTAACCAAGAGCTACAAACGATTAAACAAAAGGTCGATCAAAACGATTATTTTATGTGGCCGGCAGAAAGTCGTCAATGGATATAAAAATAATAGAAAGGGTGATAGAATGTTATCTAATCGTTTTTATGATTTAGGCAAATGGCTCGTATTAATTTTTCTACCAGCCTTGGCTGTTTTTGTACAAGGAATGGCCGACTTGTACCACTTGAATCAAGGAGGTCAATGGGTGGGGCTGATTAATTTGTTAACCATCTTTTTAGGATCTATCTTACAAATATCCTCTTATCACTATCATCATAATGATAACTCGCCTAAGGGTTGGGGGGCCTTAATATGATAAAAGATGCTTGGATGAGTCAAAGAATGGCTAGCTTAGCACCACTTTTTCAGAAATATCAAAGTCCGATATCGGTTGCGACCCGGATGGCGCAATTTGTTTTAGAATCCAATGGGGGACGGTCACCGCTATATCTTAAATCCAATAATGGTTTTGGTATTAAAGCATCTGCTCCCTGGCAGGGTAAGGTAGTCGACCATCCTTCACTGGAAGCAAATGGCCAGATGGTGGTTTCACAGTTTCGCGCCTATAAGAGTCTGGAAGAAGGCGTTGAAGACCACGCTATTTTCTTCACTTCAACCAACTACCGTAAGCAGGTTGCCTATAAGGCCGCTATTGCAGCAGCGGATTCCTTTGAAGAAGCCAGGGCTTTAACAGGCATTTATGCCAGTGACCCCCATTATGGTGATAAGTTAATTGAAATTATCAACTGCTATGATCTTACGAGCTATAATCTAGCAGTGAATAGGGTGGAGGAATTAAATAAGCAATTGGATGAGCCTCTTATTATTGATCGTCGGTCAGAAGCTCTAGGTGGACAAGCAAAAGACAGGACTCTTGATGCTATCACAACCATTGTCTGGCACTATACAGGTGTGAAACGGTCTTTAAATCGTCACATTTCAGACCACGAGGTCTTTTGGCATAAGCAACGTGGATGGGATCGTGGAGGCTATCACTTTTATATCGATAGTCAAGGACGAATTTACCAAAATTATGACCTAGAACGCATGACTTGGGGGGTAGCCAATTGTAATCATTTCTGTGTCCATCTATCAGTAGAAGCTAATGCCAAAGAAGACTATTCGCCTCAACAAATCAAAGCTAGAGACTGGCTCACGCGTAAACTCATGAAAAATTTAAACATACCCGCTTCTGCTGTTAAAGGACATTGGGAAGTTAATAACAATACCCTTTGCCCCGGTTATAATCGAGCAGAAATGGAGCAATTTCGTCGGCAATTAGCGCTGCCGCTTAGTTGTTTAGTCGATCCAAGTAAGAAAGCAATATTCAACTTGGGGGATTATCGTTATCAAATTGTCCAGCTAACGGATTAATGGAATTAGTCTCATTTTTTCCTCTCTCCACCTTAAGACGGATACTATCTGAATGGATTATGCTATGATAGTAAATAGGCAAACTTTAAAAGAGGTGAATAGATGAAACAAGCGCTTAAAACATTCTTGAATTATTTCTTTCTACTAGTAGGCATCCTTTTTTTTGTAGCTTGGATAGGTTGGTACGGATTCAATCATTTTGTTCACTCCATACCTAATCAAGTAACGGATCAAGAATTAGTATTAATCAAAAATCGTTTAGAAGATTCACAGGAATTAACCACTATGAAATATCACTACACTAATATGGGAAAATTTGAAAAGCATAAAACGATAAAGTCTTGGGAAATTCCCTTTACTGAATCAGAGTTTATGATGACCTATTCCGGTATCATTCATACAGGGGTAGAGTTAGGAAAGATTGACGTCATTTCTAATGAAGAAAAACTAGTGGTTAAAGTCCCACAAGCGAAAATTTTAGCGCATGAAGTAGAAGATGATTCAATCGAAATCATTGATGAAGAAGGTTCGCTATTTAATCCAATTAAGGTGGATGATGTTGTGAGTCTTCAATCAGACCTAAAAAAAGAAATGGAGAAGCAAGCTTTATCTAAGGGATTATTAAAGGAAGCACAGAATTATTCACAAAGCCAAATTGAAAAATTGCTAACAGATATGCTGAAAACAATTGATCCTGAAATTCAATTAATAATTGAAACGGCAAGCTAGAGAACGAGGCCTTTTAATAAGGCCTTTTTTCATTTGTTTTTCTCCTAGTGTAAAGCGAATTCAAATTCGTTATAATGGAAGTTGAGAAAAAGATAATGGAGGTGCATTATGAAAGTAGCAATTATTGGAGCAGGGGTTGCTGGAGCGGCTGCCGTTAAAACAATCCTTGAAGAAAATCACCAGAATCTGATTAGTCATGTGGATGTTTTTGAAGACCGTAAACAATTGGGAGTAGGCTCCCCTTATGAGCCTGATTCTAACCAATTATTAATGAACTCCTATGTCGGTGATTTAGGCTTTGAATGGCAAGATGCTGACCACTATCTAAGGTGGTTACAAGATCATTATCCCGAATATGCCCGCAGGGATATTTTTTCACCCAGACCTATTTTTGGTGAGTATATCCAAGATTATTTTAGTCCATACTTTGAAGACGAAATCATTCATGTAGTTTATCAGCGTATTCATCAACTGAAAATTAAATCCCCCAAGTCTTATTATCTATATGACGCGCAAGGTAAGCAATATGGACCTTATGATTCTGTCTTAATGACAGTAGGTCATCCACCTTATGCCGATTATTATAATCTTTTGGGACAAGAAGGCTATATTCACCATCCTTATCCAGTTGAACAGCTTCTAAGTGATTTGGACTATCAAAAAGGAATTGGAATCATTGGATCCGGATTAACTGGGATTGATATTATGCGTTATTTACAAGATCACTATCCAATTACCATTGATCATCCGGTGACTTTTTATATTTTAGACCAGCCCTTTTCGACACCGAAGTTTGAACGCTATGCCGAAGACTTGGTTTTTAACTTAAATGCAGATTGGATTGATAAGCAGTTGGCCCAATCTGATGGTCAAACAATCCCTTTAGAAGCTATATTTCATCAATTTGAAGAGGATATGGAAGCCAATGGGGTAGATTGGAAATCTTTAGTCGAAAGATACAGTCAAGGATCCATTGGGGAAGGTTTAATGGCTATCCACCAACAAAACCGTCGATTAAGTATCTTACAATTATATGGTCGCAAGTTGACTGCCTTTCTACCAGCCTTGAATATGGCCTTATCATCCCAAGATCGCATACGCTTCTTTAAAGATTTTATGGGACTTTTCGAACATTTTAGAAGTCAAACACCGGCTGAAAGTATTGCGTTTATTTTACAAGGTTTGAAAGATGGACGTATTCGGATTGTTTCTGGTATGAAAGCTGTGGAAGTGAATGCCCAAGGATTTACCGTTATCACTCAAAAAGGCTTACGCTATCAAAGCGGCTATTTAATCAATGCAACCGGCTTTGATCAAAACTTAGAGACAGCCGCTCAACATGATCCTTTAATTAATCAAATGTATCAAGAAGGAATTATCCAAGCAAATCCATTGGGTGGTATTCTTGTTGATTGGCCGCATACTCAAGTTCTTAGTCAAAGATTTGGCCGATTGGAGCATTTATATCTAACAGGTCATTGGATTTTCTCTACTCAATTTGGTAACAATAATACCAAGCTGACCTATAAGCAAGCAGAAGCTTGTGTGAAACACTTGCTTGAATCTGCACGGGATATTTAGTTTTAACTTAGAGTGAACTTTTGTATAATAGAATTAAAATAACGAAAGATAAGGTGGCGTCATGAAAATAACAGTTGCAGGAATGGGTTATGTCGGGCTTTCAAATGCGATTCTTTTGGCTCAATATAATGAAGTGAAAGCGATGGAAATTGTTAAAGAAAGGGTCGATTTAATCAATCAAAAAATTGCACCTATTGTGGACGCTGAAATGGAAGATTACCTAGCCAATCATTCTTTAAATTTAGAAGCCACCGATGATCCTAGCTATGCTTATAGTGGGGCAGAATTAGTGATTATTGCTACGCCAACTAATTATGATGACGCTAATAATCACTTTGACACTTCAGCTGTCGAAGAGGCGCTCGATAAAGTTAAAGAATATGCCTCTCAGGCAGTAGTTGTGATTAAATCAACCATTCCGGTTGGATATACCCAAGAGATCCGTCAACAATATGGTATGGATATTATCTTCTCACCAGAATTTTTGAGAGAAGGTAAGGCGCTTTACGACAACTTGCATCCTTCTCGTATTATTGTCGGCAATGAATCTGTTCATAGTCAGACAGTAGCTGAATTATTTGCTGAGGCTTGCTTGGATGAAGAAGTGGCTATCTTAACCATGCCTTCAACTGAAGCAGAAGCAGTAAAACTCTTCTCCAATACTTATTTGGCTTTAAGGATTTCATATTTTAATGAATTGGACACCTATGCTGAAGTACGTGGCTTAAACAGTCAGCACATTATCCAAGGAGTAGGGCTTGACCCTAGAATTGGTGATCACTACAATAATCCGTCATTTGGGTATGGTGGCTACTGCCTGCCTAAGGATACCAAGCAATTGCTGGCTAATTATCAAGACGTTCCAAACAACTTAATTCAAGCGATTGTGGATTCGAATGCAACCCGTAAAGAACATATTGCTTCACAAGTTTTAAAACATCAAGCGCAAGTAATCGGCATTTACCGCTTGACCATGAAATCCAATTCGGATAATTTCCGTCAATCTGCTATTCTTGATATTATTAAACAGCTGCGAGCAGAAGGCAAAGAGATAATTATCTATGAACCGACACTTGAAGAAAAGCAATTTGATGGCGAAGAAGTTGTAGCTGATTTTGAAGTCTTTTGTCAAAAGGCTGATATTATTCTTGCTAATCGCCTTGCAGATCAATTAGCAGCTGTAAAAGAAAAAGTCTATAGTCGCGACGTTTTTGGCAATAATTAAGATAAATATAAAACCTTCCGTTAATTTGAAAACGGAAGGTTTCTTTTTATTGATTATGTTGATGTTTGAAAGCATCCAATTGGTTGAGTGCTTTTCGTAATTCAATTTCAGCTGAATGATAAGCGCGAATATCTTGATTGATTTCTGCTTGTTTCAGCTTATCTTCAGCCATGGACAACTCCATTTTAGTCTGGGCGTCATCAATATCTAGGGCTCGAACGGCCATGTTGGCAATAATATTAAGTTCGTTGTCCCGAATTTCCAATAGTCCACCGTTAATAGCGATATAGTCATCCGGTTTGCCTTCGACTAGAGGTGCTACGATAACAGTTGAGATGTCTAAGACGGTCATCATGGCAATATGATTGGGTAGAATGGTGATACCACCATCAATGGTTTGCACATGACATTTGCGGGCACGTTTGGTATAGACTACGCCATTAGGAGAGATAATCTGAACTTGTAGATTTTTAAGCGTTTGCGTCATCCAAATCCACTCCCATTTTCTTAGCTTTTTCAATGGCTTGATCGATATTTCCTACGTTACGGAAAGCTTCTTCAGGCAGATTATCGTAATCACCATTTAGAATACCTTCGAAGCCGTCAATCGTTTCTTGTACGGTTACGTATGAACCTGGAATACCAGTAAAGGCTTCTGCTACGTGGAAGTTTTGTGATAGGAAGAGCTGAATACGTCGGGCTCTTTTAACGGTTAGTTTTTCAACTTCACTCAACTCATCTACACCCAAGATGGCGATGATATCTTTGAGGTCTTGATAGCCTTGCAAAGTTTGTTGAACGCCACGGGCTACCCGATAGTGTCGTTCGCCAACAACATCTTCAGATAAGGCTGAAGAAGAGGAGGCGAGTGGATCAACTGCTGGGTAGATACCCTGCTCGGTTAATTTACGCTCTAAGTTAGTGGTTGCATCTAAGTGAGAGAAGGTAGTCGCTGGCGCTGGATCTGTATAGTCATCGGCTGGTACATATACTGCTTGTATGGATGTAATCGATCCTGCCTTGGTGGAAGTGATTCTCTCTTGCATGGCTCCCATTTCAGAAGCTAAGGTAGGTTGATAACCTACTGCTGAAGGCATCCTTCCAAGTAGAGCCGAAACTTCAGAACCTGCTTGAGTAAAACGGTAGATGTTATCAATAAAGAGCAAGACATCTTGATGCTTTACATCACGAAAATACTCTGCCATGGTTAAACCAGACAAAGCTACCCGCATTCTAGCTCCAGGGGGTTCATTCATTTGGCCAAAGACCATGGCTGTATTTTTAGAAACACCAGAGTCGCGCATTTCATGGACGAGGTCGTTTCCTTCACGCGTTCTTTCACCAACTCCAGTGAAGACCGAAAGGCCACCGTGTTCTTGGGTAATGTTATGAATTAATTCTTGAATTAATACCGTCTTACCGACACCGGCTCCTCCAAAAAGACCAATTTTTCCACCCTTGAGGTAGGGAGCTAATAAGTCAATGACCTTTATTCCTGTTTCTAAGATTTCGAAGTTTGAAGCCAGTTCGCTATATTCAGGCGCATCGGCATGAATGGAATGTTTGACTACATCTGGGAAGAGTTCAGGTCCATTATCGACTGTATCTCCTAAAACATTGAATACGCGTCCCAATGTAGCTTCACCTACGGGTACTTTAATGGCTTCACCTAAATCGACAACAGCCATGCCCCGTGATAAACCTTCGGTTGCTTCCATGGCAATGGTACGTACGGTGTCATGCCCAATATCAATAGCGACTTCGAGTACCACTTTTCGGTGTTGGAGAATCGTCTTTAAGTCGGATGTTTCATTTACTTCCTCAAGGTCGGTTACAACCAGGGCATGATGGATTTCTGGTGTTCCGTATTCTAAAGGAAAGGAAACATCCACGACCGGTCCGATTACTTGTTTGATATGTCCGATTCGCATACTTATTTCCTTCTTTCTTTATGTTGGGCTTGAGCACCTGCAACAATTTCGATAATTTCATTGGTTACTTTAACTTGTCGGGCGCGATTATAGCGCAACTGCAAGTCTTCAATAATTTCTTTAGCATTTTCAGTGGCCGATTGCATGGCAATCATACGTGAGAAATGTTCAGCTGTTTTGGCCTGTAAGAGGGCACCGTAGACAAAAGATTCGATATATTGAGGAACTAAGCCTTCTAATACTGCTTCCATTGAGGGCTCGATTAAAAAGACTTCCGAAATTAATTCTTTTTTATCAAAAGATGGATCAAGTTCCATACGGCGGTTTAAAGAAACTACCGGTAATAAGTTATCGACTCCAAATTTTGAATTCGTACCGGAACCTACTCCATAGTGATTGTAAGCTAAATAAAGCTCATCACATTCTTTCTCCACATAGGCTGAACGTAGTTGTCTGATGAAGTAGTGAGCTTCTTGAAAGCCCGGCTGGTCAGACAGCGGATAGTAAGAGCGAGCAATTTTGTAGCCCCGTTCGCGGCAATATCTTTCACCTGTCCGTCCTAGGGTATAAAAAACTAATTCTTGTTCTTCGTCAAAGTTTTGTTCTTCAATCCACTCATCCAGCCCCTTAATTAAGTTAACATTATAGGAACCTGCTAAGCCCTTATCAGTTGAGATAAGAAAAATACCAATTTTGTTTACTTTCCGGGGAGTGATTAAAGAGCGAATTTCTGGTTTGGAAAAGTTAGGAGGGGTGACTTTTAAGGTATAGTGCAGTTGCACTATGGTTTCTCTTAAATGATCAATATAGACTTGATAAGATTGAGTCATATCCAATAAATGGTTGACTTTATTTCTTGAGACCATCTGCATAGCATTAGTTATTTTTTTTGTTTTTTCAGTAGAAGCAATATGTCGTTTGATTTCGTTTAAAGACGGCATTACTTATCACTTCCTGTTTTAGATCCTTCAGAATGAACTAGGATAAAATTATCAACAACTTTGTCTAAAATACCATTTAATTCGATTTCAGTTGGTAGGGGTTGGTTATCTTCTAATTGTCGTAAAAGCCCGGCATGATAGGTAGTAAATTCATTAGCAATTACTTCTTCTAATTGGTGAATTAAATTAACGGATACCTTATCAAAGTAACCATTACCTAAAGCGTAGAAGACGATGATTTGAACGCCAGAGCGCATAGGTTTGTGAAGGCCTTGCTTTAAAACTTCAACGATGCGCTCGCCACGTCTTAATTGGCGGGCAGTCATTTCATCGATGTCTGATCCAAAGGAAGTAAAGGCTTCTAATTCGCGATAGGAAGCTAGGTCTAAACGTAAGGTTCCTGATACTTGTTTCATGGCTTTTAATTGCGCAGATCCTCCAACCCGTGAAACCGATAGTCCGGCATTAATGGCTGGTCGAACGCCAGAGAAGAAGAGATCACTTTGTAAGAAGATCTGTCCGTCTGTAATGGAAATAACGTTGGTTGGGATATAAGCTGAGATATCACCTGCTTGCGTTTCAACAATCGGTAAAGAAGTGATCGAACCACCGCCTAATTCATCCGATAATTTAGCTGAACGTTCTAAAAGACGTGAGTGTAGATAAAAAATATCCCCAGGATAGGCTTCACGCCCAGGTGGTCGTTTGAGCAAGAGGGACATTTCACGATAAGCTGCTGCTTGTTTGGATAAATCGTCATATATAATTAAGACGTGCTTTCCTTCGTACATAAACTCCTCAGCCATAGCAGTTGCCGCATAGGGAGCGATGTATAAAAGAGGAGCAGGCTTGGAAGCAGAAGCAGTCATTACTATAGTGTAATCCATTGCACCACGGTTGGTCAGAGTATTGACAATGTTTTTTACCGTTGATTCCTTTTGTCCAATCGCTACATAGATACAAATAACATCTTTGCCTTTTTGATTTAAGACGGCATCGATAGCGAGTGAAGTTTTACCAGTTTTACGGTCTCCGATAATTAATTCCCTTTGACCTCTTCCGATGGGAACTAGGGAGTCAATGGCCTTAATACCTGTTTCCAAAGGCTTTTTAACCGACTGTCTTTCCATGATGCCCGGAGCTTCTTGTTCGACGGGTCGTGTTTTGTTGGTTAAAATAGGTCCTTTATCATCTATGGGACGTCCTAAGGCGTCTACCACTCGTCCAAGCAGGGCCTTACCAACGGGAACTTCCATGGTGTGGTTCATTCGACGAATAATATCGCCTTCATGGATTTGATGGTAGGAGCCAAAAATAATTACTCCGACTTGGTCGTTTTCAAGGTTTTGTACCATGCCGATGGTTCCATCATTGAACTCAACCATCTCACCATACATGGCGTTGTCTAATCCTTCAGAAAAGGCGATACCGTCGCCGACATAAGAAACGGTTCCGATTTCTTCTAACTTCTTATCAATTTCAAAGTCGTGGATTTGTTTTAAAACATCTTTTGTAAACTTTTCGTTTGTGCTCATGAAGAAATCACCTCTTCACTTTCCGAAATATTAATTTCATTTTGCATAGTTTGCAAGATCTGTCCGCCAGAAAGCTCATAGTAGAAGCGTTCGCTTTGTAAGCGGACACCAATAATTAAGTCTGGGTTAATAATAGTGGTAAAAGAACGAATAGAAAAGCCAGTAATGCGCATGAATTCACGGGCAATTTTAAGCTTTTCTGTTTTGGTTAAGGGGATCGCTGAAGATAAAAAGAGTCGCTCTCCAGTTAACTCTTTTAAGATTTCTTGACCTTCTTCTTCATCATTAATTTCAATGTCTAGCAGTTCGAAGAGCAGGTCATCTTCATAGGTGACCTGTCGTCCTGATTTTAGGGCGAGCTCTGCTAAGTCTTCTTGTTTGTGAAGTCTACCGTTGTTCATCGAGCTCCTCCAATCGAGTGATAAATTCTTGAATCATTTGACGGTGGTCATCTTCTGAAATTTCACGACGAATGACCTTGCCTGCCATGGCAACTGCCATATGGACTAATGATTCTTGCATATTTTCGGCAAAGTTTTGTCTTTGTAATTTTAAATCTTCTTGCGTCATTTGCAGCATTTTGCTTTGTTCTTGACGTGTTTCTTCAATCATCTTGTCGCGCAGATGATTGGCATCAATTTGTGCTTGACGAATAATTTTTTCAGCTTCTAAGTGAGCTGATTTTAGTTGTGCATCAATTTGTGATAGGGCTTCCTTGTTCTTATTCTTAGCTTCTTCAGCCGCTTGCCAATCGTCAGTAATTTTTTTCTGACGCGTTTCTAGCATTTGGTTGAAGGGTTTCCATGCGAATTTATGGATGACAAAGAGTAAAATCAAAAAGGATGCAAGCGTTAAAAGGGCTTCGCCCAGAATAATAGTAAAGTCCAATATTGACACTCCTTAAATAGTTGATGGTTAGCTAAAGATTAAGATAAAGGAAATAACAACAGCGATAATCGGAACAGCCTCAATCAGACCAACACCTAGGAACATTAAAGCTCTTAATTGTGAGTCTAATTCGGGTTGACGTGAAATGGATTCGATGGTTTTAGAAATAACCATTCCGTTACCAATTGACGCACCTAGGGCAGCGATTCCGACAGCAAGTGCAGCAGCTAATTCAGTCATATTTAAATCTCCTTTGTATTTGGATTAGTGATTAATTTTGTGTGATAAATAAACCATAGTTAAAGTGGTAAAAATATAAGCTTGGATAGCACCAATAAAGACAGAGAAGCCTTGCCAGACAAATTGTAAGGGAATGGCAATTACCCAAGTAAATGGAATGAAGACCATAGCGAATTTAGCAATCAGTCCGACTAAAACTTCCCCGGCAAAAATATTACCAAACAAACGTAGGGCTAAGGTGGTTGTATTGATTGTTTCCTCAACCAATTGTAAAGGTAATTTTAAAATGTTTGGGCGAGCGTAAAAGTTTTTAAAGTGACCTCCTAAACCATTCTTTTTAATCCCTAAAATGTGACCTGATAAAATAGCAATAATTGCTAGGGAAATGGTTACGATAGGATCAGCCGTTGGGCTTCGCCAAAATGATTCATGCTCTGTCACAATTAAAAAGGGGAGTCCAATTAAGTTTGACACAAAAATGAACAAGAAAAAGGTCAACCCTAGATTGACATAAACACTTTGGTGCTGGCCGAGGGTTGAGTCACAGATGCCTTCAACAAATTCAATGATGATTTCCATCAAAACTTGGAATTTGGAAGGATGATTGGCTGATAATCTGCGGCTAACTAATAAGCACAACACCGTGATGATGGCTACCACGACCAGGGTGGCTATCAAGGTGTTGAAGTTAAAAGATAGGCCGAGAAAACGAACAATCGGTGTATCTTCCATTCAGATTCCTTCTTTCATAAGTTTTAATGCTGATTTTACACTTATTAAACAGTTAAACTATTTTTCTAAGAAAAAAAGTAAAATTTTAGCACTTATATCCACTATAGCATAATTTTTATGACTTTCAAAAGAAATCGTAGTGCTTTGGCTTTTATAGCAGTTTAACCTTTAAGTTAACTTGTTAAAGTTTTTTAATAATTATGGAGTTATTTATTGATAGCATAGGGGATACAATCGTTTTTTATTCGCTTACATAAAACGGCATAAATTATTATTTAAGTGGTGCAATATTATACAATATAAAAATACGAATATTAGAAAAAAATTTTATTTTTATTTGTGTTTTCTGAAATTTCTTATTTATTATCGACCTCCATAGCCTTTATAATTTCTAAAATAAAAAGCAGAGTCATAAATTGACACTGCTTTTATAACTATTCATTCGCA
Source organism: Facklamia sp. P12955 (assembly GCF_050409565.1). Classification (NCBI taxonomy): domain Bacteria; kingdom Bacillati; phylum Bacillota; class Bacilli; order Lactobacillales; family Aerococcaceae; genus Facklamia; species Facklamia sp. P12955. The sequence continues at coordinate 12,941 of NZ_JBNUPF010000003.1, read as the reverse complement.
AACTTTTCAGCTAAATTTTTAAGATAAGGGATAAATTCCTCTTTAACTTCAGGATGATCGATGGCGAATATAATAGAAGCTTTGAGCATCCCTTTAGCATCTCCTACTTCAAACCATTCGCCTTGATATTCGTAAGCTAATAGGGGATGCGTTTTTTGTAATTCAATTAAGGCGTCAGTCAATTCCACTTCACCTGTTGCTCCAACTTCAAGTTGGTCTAGGATGGAAAAGATTGTCGGTTCTAGGATATAACGCCCCGCTGCAGCCATATTTGAAGACGGTTGATCTTGTGGTTTTTCTATCATATCGAGGACTTGAAAGACGTGAGGGGTAGCTGTTTCTTCAATAGCTAAGATACCATAATTTTTGGTCTTATCAGGATCGACACGAACGCCGGCAATTACTGTTTGTCTTTTTTCCGCATAGAGATCAATAATCTGTTTGGAAAGATTTTCTCCCCTTATAATATCATCTCCTAAGAGTAGTAAGAAGGGATCATTGCCGATAAAGGCCTTGGCGTGACGAACTGCATCACCCAGTCCTCTTGGATGGTGTTGTCTGGTATAATGAATATTTAAGTTAGATGTTTCAGTAGCTAGTTTAAGGAGTTTCTCCTTCCCTTTGGCTTTTAAATTTTGTTCGAGGGTAAAGTTGGCATCAAAATGATCTTCTATTTCTTGTTTTCCTTTACCAGTAATAATTAAAATATCTTCAATCCCAGCCGCAATAGCCTCTTCAACAATGAATTGAATGGCCGGCTTATCGATAATAGGTAAGATTTCTTTGGCAATTGCCTTGGTGGCTGGCAAAAAGCGCGTGCCTAGACCAGCGGCTGGAATAACAGCTTTTTTAACTTGAACCTTAGTCATAATAACCTCCTATAAGCGCTCGTCAACAGTGGACTTGATAAATTTAATTAAGTCATCGCGTAAATCCGGAAGACTGAGACCATATTCTATTACTGTCTTCATATAACCGAATTTATTTCCTACATCATAACGATGTCCATTAAACTCCAGGGCGAAGACGCGTTGGATTTTATTCAAGCGATCGATGGCATCAGTTAATTGAATCTCGTTACCAGCCCCAGCTGTTTGTGTTTCTAATAGTGAAAAGATTTCTGGTGTTAATAGGTAGCGGCCGATGATAGCCAAATTGGACGGTGCGACTTCGGGTGCTGGCTTTTCGACAAACCGTCTCACATTATAAACACCTTTTTTGTATTGGCGCTCCGGATCAATGACACCGTATTTGGAGGTATCTTGAGGTGGGATTGACATGACTGCTAGAGTAGAGGCATGGGTATCTTTATAATTATCGATTAATTGTTTGGTCAAGGGAACCGTATCAGTCATTAAGTCATCGCCTAACATGACGACAAAAGGTTCATCTCCTACAAAATTCTTGGCTTGTAAAACAGCGTGGCCCAGGCCCTTTGGATAAGATTGACGTTTAAAGAAGAGGTTAATCTTATTAAGATCTTTGACAGTGGTTAGTAATTCTTCTTTACCTTTAGCTTCTAAGACGGCTTCTAACTCCTCATTGGCATCAAAATGGTCTTCAATGGGCCGCTTAGACCGTCCGGTCACAATTAAGATATCCTCGATACCTGATTGAAGGGCTTCTTCCACAATAAACTGAATAGTCGGTTTATTAATGATAGGAAGCATTTCTTTAGGCATGGCCTTTGTTGCAGGAAGAAACCTAGTTCCAAGCCCTGCTGCGGGGATGACGGCTTTTCTAACTTTCATAGACAATCTCCTTTGTTTGTAATCCATTTTATCATACGGTTTTTATCTGATATTCTCAAGCCATGTCAATTCTTAAATAGCCTCAAAGTTTTTAAAGTGATTAGTGATAAGTTAGTATTTTTTGTGAATTTCTAGAAATCGCCTCGGAAATAACTTATAATAACTATGCTATTATAGAAAGGAAGATGGAACAATGTCCAAAAAACTAATTAAATATATTACTGTCTTTGCTTTATTCATGACATCATTATTCACAACTACTGTGACTACCCATGCTATGGATATTAATAAGCCATTCTCAGTCTTACTTTTAGGGATTGATACGGGCGATTTAGGTCGAACAGAAGTTGGGCGTTCAGATGTTATGATGGTTGCTACGATAAATCCTAAGGAAGAAAATATTGTCATTACCTCTATTCCTCGTGACTCCTATGTTGTTATTCCTGATAGAGGAATGGATAAAATCAATCACGCTTATGCCTTTGGGGGACCAGAATTGTCAGTTGAAACAGTCGAAAACTGGTTAGATATTGAAATTCCATACTATATTACCGTTGATATGAAAGGCTTAGCTGATGTAGTTGATTCTGTAGGAGGAATTGATGTTGTTCCACCAACTTCTTTTGAAATCAGCGGTTATAGTTTTACTGAAGGTCAAGAACTACATTTAGATGGTGAGATGGCGCTTGCTTACGTTAGAGAACGCTACAATTCTGGTGGCGACTATGCTCGTCAAAAGCGTCAACGTCAAGTGGTAGTTGGTATTGCCCAATCTGCTTTAAATAAAAGCAGAGGTATTAAAGAAGTAATAGATATGACGACGGCTATTAACAAATATGTGGGGATGAATCTCAATATGTTTGATTTGGGTAAGCTAGTAATTTCACACTTAGATATGCGTCCAACGCTAACCTTTAATCAATTTGAAGGTGAAGGCTTTATGTTAGACGGCATCTATTATGATCAAATTACTGAAGAGTCCTTTAATAAGAATCAACAAATTATTAAGGACGAGTTAGACGGTAAGCTTACCAATAATTCAGAAAATGAAGAAAGCTTTAAATTAGAAAAAGAATCGGATAAATAAATGAAAACAGACAGCTAGGCATAGCATCATTGCCCCTAGCTGTCTGTTTTTTTATTGTTTTAAAAGCGTTTTCTCTATATAATAAGAATAATTTTAAAAATAAATTTGATGAGTGGGTGACAATAAAATGAAGAACTTTAAAGGCTTTTTAACAGCTGGCCATTTAAAGTGGTTGGCTTTAATTTTTATGATCATTGACCATACAGCTGTTGTTCTGATCGAAATGGGCATCTTTAGACATCAGAGTGATTACAGCTATGAATTCTTAAGCCAGATGGTAAGCGTTTATGAAATTATGCGAAATATTGGGCGCTTAGCTTTTCCAATCTATCTTTATCTATTATTAGAAGGTTATCATCATACTAAAAATTTGAAGCGTTATTTTATGCGTTTGGGGTTTTTAGCAGTGATATCGGAAATACCTTTTGATTTAGCCTTTGCTGATCAAGTCTTTTATTGGAACCATCAAAATGTTTTCATAGAATTATTGATTGCCTTAATGCTTTTTGTAAGTCTGGATTATTTTAAAGATCGTTGGTTGATGCGTTTAGTGAGTGTCGGCTTATGCTTTGGCTTAGCATATTTAACTATGGCAGATTATGACTTATTTGGTTTATTAGCTGCTTTAATTTTTTATTTTGCTTATGGTAAACGATTAAGAGAGGCGCTAGCCGTTCTGCCAGCCTTTGCTTTTGAGTATTTCATGCCCACTGTTTTTCTCAGCAGTCTATTTATTCTTTTTTATAATGGTAAGCGTGGTAGGGTTCAACAAGCCTTTCACTATTGGGCCTATCCGGGACATATTTTATTGCTTTATCTAATTAAATTAATGCTTTTTAAATCCAATTAAAAATCGGTTTTTGGCTATCGGTTTTTAGCTTAGGAAGGGCAGGAGTATTTGACTAAGAAGAATTCCTAGGGTATACCCAATAGTCAGAGAAATGATGACCATTATTGCATCAATGCCCTTGATTATACCAGCAAGATTGTTCCCTTTAAGAATATCGCGCATGGCATTGGTCGTTGAAGTTACTGGATAATTTGGCATGATCATAGCTCCTAAAATAATGCCTGGATGAATGGTTGAAGGGAAACTAGCATCAATCCATTTTACGGCTAAAGATCCTAGAGCGATGGATAAGATATTAAAGAAAAAGTCAGTGAGAAAAGTTGTTTTGCGCCAATATTCTAAAGCTAGTATGAGACAAGCAATTAGAAAAGCGACCAACATATCGATATTAGTTCCGCCAAAGAGAATGACGAAGAGGACCATCAGGATTAGGTTAATGTATTTAATTAAAAAGCCATACTTATCATCCTTGATATTTTTCATGGCTTCATAGGCTTGATCAACAGATATTGCGCCAGAAACATAGGATCTAGAAATATCATTTACTTTAGCGATGTGTTGGATATTGTTTTGTCGCTGATTTATGCGAACAATACCAGAAAAACTATATTCTGCCAAGTCTGTATCTGTTAGCGATAAAAAAAGACCGGTGGTGTTGGAATAGCTAGAAGGGGAGTCAAGGCCAGTTGTTTGAAGGATTCTCAAAGTCGTGTCTTCAACACGGTGTTCCTCGGCATTGGATTCTAAAAGAATCTTCCCAGCTAAACGTGCTAATTTAAAAACTTTCTTATAGAAAATACGCATTCAACCACCCTCCTTCTTTTTTATATTTTAGAACCTATTGCTTTAAAAGGCAAGGAGAGTCAATCAATTGGTGGAGTACTATGAGTAAAGTATAATAATTGTTAAATAATTAATTACGAAAGGACGAACTTATGGCCTATCAAGCGAAAACCAAACAAACTCAAGCTAGCGTTAAAGCATTTATTCAAAGCATCGAAAAAAGAAAAGTGTCATGATACAATAATCATAAAGGGGTGATTTAATGGATCAATCAAGTTTACTGATCAATGATTCCACAATTGAGCATTTAATTACCATGGAAGATACCGTTGAAATTATTGACAATGTTTTTAAAGAATTTGCGGCTGGTCAAGTGGTTAATCCAGGTAAGGTAACTTTGGATATGGGGGAAACGGGAGGCTGGCCTTTTCATGAAGCCTTTCTTAACGCCATGCCAGCTTATTTAGGCTCTCTAAAAGTAGCAGGTCAAAAATTTGTGGGAGGTTTTGCAGGAGAACGAGCTAAAGCGGGTTTACCCTTTATTAATGCGATGATCATGCTAGTCGATGCTAGAATGGGTAATTTTATTTCAGTATTAGATGGGACACGGATTTCGAATATGCGAACCGGAGCGCAAGCAGCTGTAGCTTTAAAATATATGCTTAATAAGCCTAAGGTTAAAATGGGTATCTTCGGCGCTGGTCAACAAGCTAGACAGGTTACTCATGCCATTTCAACTGTTTTTGAGATAGTAGAATTAAGGGTTTGGAATATCCACCACGATACAGCCGAAGAGTTTAAAGAGGATATGCAAAAATATGTCCAAGGGGCCATTAAAATCTGTGAAGACGGTCAAGAGTCTTGTCAAGTAGACGCGGTTTTTACCCTAACTCCTTCTAAGGTTGCTTTAATAAAAGAAGAGTGGGTACAAAAAGGAACTATCGTTTTCCCAATGGGATCCTACCAAGAAATTGAATACGAATTGATCCATCAAGCAGATGCTATTGTGGTCGACCACGTCAGTCAAGCTCTTAATCGTGGAATCTTGAAACCTCTCTATCAGTCAGGTCAAATTTTAGAAGAAGATATCACAGCTACTTTGGCTGAACTTTCTGAGAGTCCGAGTGAAAAGATTGATCCAAAAAATCAGCGCATCATCTGTATTCCAATTGGAATCGGTGCCACGGATGTAGCTGTCGCTCACGAAGTCTATCAAAGGGCCTTAGCACAAGGTTTGGGAACTTCCTTTGATTTTACCGCTTAATTATTTATTGACCAACATCCTAGAGCTTCTTTTAAGAGCGAGCAATACTTATATTTCTCCTATATTAAAAGTAGGTTAAATTGAGTCGTTTAAGATTACAAACGCTTACATTTTGTTTATAATAGTTTTAAGTGACTTTCAGTTAAAAAATAGGTTTAGAAAAGAGGGTTTCGATGAAAATCGTGGATGATTCGAGAAGGTTGGTTGCAGTAGATGAACAAGAAAATACACTGGCACAGATGGTTTATGAATTAACCGAAGGCGATAAAATCTGGGTCACTCATACTTTTACTCACCCTACCAATCAGGGTAGGGGGCTAGCTGGCGAGTTGTTCAATGCAATGGTCGATAAAGCCCGGAGGGAAGGAAGAAAGATTACTTCCACTTGCACCTATGTGACCCACAAGCTAGCTAAGGATCCTGAAAAATATCAGGATGTGACGGCAGACTCTTAAGGATTTAAGCCAATAAATTAAGACCTCCCATTGATTCGTTAATCAATGGGAGGTCGTCTTTGTATTAAGATTATAGATGGAAGGCTGAAGCAATTTCTCCTTCTATCTCCGCGTTCAAAATCGCTGATAATTTAAGTCGTGCTTTTACGCCAGAAAGTCCTTGCGCAAATATGATCCCCATTTGTTTCAATTGTTTACCACCGCCTACATAGTCATAGACATCTTCAGTGACTCCGTTAAAGGCTCGAGAAACCATCACAATAGGAATGTTTTTTTCTAACAGTTGTTGAATGGGTGGAAGTGTCTCGGGTGGAATATTACCAGCGCCTAATCCTTCAATGACTAAGCCATCAAAATTATTATCTAGGACTGTTTGAAAGAGTTCGGGCCCCATGCTGGCGTAAGTTTTAATTAAGACAACTTTTTTACTAATTGAATTAACTTTATAATATTCACGGTGCAGTGATTCTTGGAAATAAATGACCTGGTTTTTAGAAATTAATCCAATCGGTCCAAAGGTAGGTGTCTGGAAGGTTGCAACATTAGTGGTATGGGTTTTGGTCACATAAGTAGCGGTATGGATTTCTTCATTCATCACCACTAATACCCCTTTGCCGTGGGACTTCTCATCACGGGCTACAAAGATGGAAGAGCGGAGATTGGCTAAACCGTCAGATCCAATTTCGTTACTTGAGCGCATGGCTCCCGTTAAAACGACTGGAATGGGGATATCAAGGGTTAGTTCTAAGAAATAGGCTGTCTCTTCCAGAGTATCTGTTCCGTGGGTGACAACAATGCCATCATATTGATCCGATATCGATTGAATATAATTGCTAAGATTGAGCATCAATTCTTCGTTCATATGCGGTGAAGGAATATTCATTAAATCTTCCACAGTGATATCAGCGAATTGGTTAAAGAAAGAAGATTGGGTAATAATTGGGTTTTCAGATGAGGGAGATACCTTACCACTGGTTTGGTCTTCAGACATGGCAATCGTGCCACCGGTATTAATTAATAATAATTTCTTCATGCTTTCACTCCTCATGGTTGTTCTTAGAAAAGTATAACGTTTTCAAATTCAGTAAACAATCCCTACTGCTTTGATTTTAATAAGAGTTTGGTTAAAGTTATGAAAAGGCGTTTCCCCTGTCTAAATCCAGATGAACCAGATGTAATAGGGAAAACTTCTTTGGGTTTTTAAAAAATTTAGGGTGTTAAGGATGATAATATAGGGCGGATTTTATAATGAACTTGGACACTCATTCGTCTAAGTAAAAAAACGACACTGAATTCATTTTCTATTGAAGTGACCAATCATCAATAAAGGAGAATTCAAATGTCGCATGATTATCGGAATACACCTACGCAAAAAGAAAAGAATAAACGGACTTTTACTTATTGACTATAGGATACAGGCCGCATAGTTACAATAAATATTGTGGCTCGTGTTTAGGGGTTCACATCAAAAATAAGTGGATTTTATGCTTATTAAGTGATTTTTAGATGTGTCTTATTGTTGACATTTTCATAAATATACCTATACTAAATTAAGTTGAATTAGACTAAACTAAAAAATTTTTGTCAATAGTCTAATATCATTTTAATCACTTTAAAATAAAATTAAAAGAGGCCATCGGAGTTTAAGGATAAAAAATGGAGGGGATATCAGAAAAAGAAAAAGAACTAAATAGATGGAAAAGGTTCGTTAAAACTTTTCAATAATGAGTAATCTTTTAAAAAATAGATATTTTGCTGAAAATCTTTGGGTATCATTTTTATTAAATTAAATAGGAGGAAACATTATGAAAAATGCCATCGTCGAAGTTGAGGATTTAACTATGGCCTATCAAGAACAACCTGTTCTTTGGGATATTGACGTTAAAATTATGAAAGGATCAAGAACAGCTATTATTGGACCTAATGGTGCTGGTAAGTCTACTCTAATTAAAGGGATTCTAGAATTAGAAAAGCCCCTTTCAGGAAGAGTATCTATACTGGGAACACATTTTGATGCCATAAAAAATAAAGTCGCCTATATTCCCCAAGCCAGTGAAGTCAACTGGGATTTTCCAACCACTGTAGAAGATGTAGTCTTAATGGGGAGATATGTTCATTTAGGATGGATTAAACGGCCACGTAAAATTGATTATGAAAAGGCTCATCAAGCCTTAAAAGAAATTGGTATTTATGAGTATAAAGACCGCCAAATTTCTCAATTGTCAGGTGGTCAAAGACAGCGTGTATTTATTGCACGAGCCATTGCTCAAGAAGCAGAGATCTACTTTATGGATGAACCCTTAGCAGGAGTGGACAAGCGGACCGAAAGAATTTTTATCGACTTTGTCAAGCGAATCCAGCAAAAGGGGCACACGTCGATTGTTGTTCATCATGATTTGAACACTATTAAACAATATTTTGACCATGTTATTATTTTAAATAAACGTCTAATTGCGGCGGGACCAACTGAAGAAGTCTTTGTTCATGAACATTTAGTTAAAGCGAACATGACTTGGGGAGGCGAAATTTAAAGTGGATATTTTAACTAGTTATTCCTTTATTTTAATTGCACTTTCTACTTTTCTTTTAGCCTCTGCTTCAGGAGCAGTGGGAGCTGTGAGTGTATTTAAAAGTCAATCACTGATTGGCGATGCAATTGGGCATGCTACTTATCCTGGGATTGTTTTAGCCTTCATGTTGACGCTCTCCAAAGATACCATGACCATGATGATCGGAGCCGTTATTAGTGGGGGAGTGGCTTACGGTTTAATTCAAATCATTGACCAACATTCCAAACTTAATTTAGATGCAATTCTAGCCATCATTTTATCATCTTTCTTTGGTTTTGGTATGGTATTAAAGAGCAATATTTCTGGCAATCCGCGTTTTAAAGGAGCTTCTCAATCAGGGTTAAAAAATTACCTTTTCGGTCAAGCCTCTTATATTATGGAAAATGATTTAAAAATCATTTTAATTGTGGCCCTTATCTCTATTTTTATATTAATTCTCTTTAAAAAAGAAATTAAGTTGTTTGTCTTTGATGAAGTTTATGCGAAAACAGTGGGTATTAAACCTGTTATTCTTTACAGTATTATTCTGGTCATGACGATGAGTTTAATTGCTGTAGGCTTAAAACTTGTCGGAACCATTCTAATTGCTTCAATTTTGATTGTACCTTCCATTGCAGCGATGCAATGGACCCATCGTTTTGAGCGCGTTTTAATTCTTTCAGGGATCTTTGGTGGTATATCTGCCGTGATTGGAACTTATATCTCTACCAAATATAACGGTATGAGTACGGGTCCGACTATTATTTTGACCTTATCAATTGTCGCATTACTTTCGATGCTTTTTGGTAAAAAGGGAATTGTTCAAAAAACACTCATGCCAAAAAAAGGAGGAGAATTCAATGATTGAGAATATCTTACTATTATTTGATATTACCTATGAATCACTGATCATTCTGGTATTGACAGCTATCGCTTGTGCAATCATTGGCTGTTTCCTTTTATTGAGAAATCTTTCGATGTTAGGAGATGCCATTTCTCATACCGTATTATTAGGAATCGTATTAGCTTATTTTATCGCTCATGACTTAACATCCCCCTTATTAATAATTGGCGCCGCTTTGATAGGCGTTTTTACTGTCTGGGGCGTCGAGAGTTTATCCAATACCGGCTTAATAAAAAATGATGATGCGGTTGGTGTTGTCTATCCGCTCTTTTTCGCCTTATCCGTTATTTTAATAACTAAATATGGGAGGAACGTTCATCTTGATACGGATGCTGTGTTAATGGGGGATGTGGGAATGGCTTCCTTAACTCGTTTGGATGTCTTTGGTATTTCGATTGCTAAATCAGCTGTTCAAATGAGTGTTATGTTACTCATAAATATTTTGTTTATTGTACTCTTCTATAAGGAATTGAAAATCACAACCTTTGATGCCCAATTTGCCCAAGTGGCTGGGTTTACCCAGATTATGCTCTTTTATGGTTTGATGTTGTTAACTTCAATCACAACGGTTGTCGCTTTTGATGCGGTGGGGGCCATTCTTGTTATTTCCTTCTTAATCGCACCAGCTGCTTCAGCCTATCTCATTGTAAAAAAATTAAATCATATGCTTTTGATAGCCAGTCTTTATGCAATTTTTAACTCCGTTTTGGGTTATTTTATCGGCTTAGGCTTAAATGTTTCACTCTCTGGTATGACAGCCACCATTGCAGGAATCACGTTTGGATTGACTTTCTTGTTTAATAAAAATGGATTCATTACTCAAATGGTCCGTAAGATTCAACAAAAAAGAACCTTAAAAGAAGAATTATTTATTATGCATCTGGCAAATCATAGGAATACAGTCAATGAATTGAGTGAAGTTGGCTTCCAATCAATAAAAGAGCATTTACAATGGCCCCAAGAGCAAATTGAAAAAGTAGCAAACCGTTTAATAAAAAATGACGAAGTTTTTCATGATAATTTGAATGCTACTTATCAACTAACTTCAAAAGGTCAAGTAAGAGTAAAATCTCTTAAAGAAAGGTATAATCTTTAATTCAGTCCTCTAACGCCAATCTGTTTGCGCATAAGAATCCATGTCCATTACTAGGACGTGGGTTCTTTTAATATTGAAGATGTAAATGAATAAAATAAGGAATCTTTGGTAAAAGTTTACAAAGTTAATCGTCATTTATCAAAAAATAAGGAAAAATCTTTAATTAGTTTAGATTCGTCTAAAATTCTGTTGACATGTAATGATTACTATTATATACTTACCTTACAAAAATAATTAGGGTAACCTAAAAAGGAGATATAGTATGAAAAAGTTTATTAAGTTTCTGTTCGCAATGGCATTGTTTATGGGGTCATCCGTTAGTTTAGCTTCGAGTGTTGCAGCTGAAGAAAAACCAATGGTTACTGTAACCACCTCATTTTTAGGAGATATGGTAAAGAACTTAGCCGGAGATCTGGTAACCATTGAAATGATTATTCCAGCAGGGGAGGATCCGCATTTGTATGAGCCAAGACCTCAAGATTTGCAAAAATTAAAAGAAGCTGATCTTGTTTTATACCATGGTTTGCATTTTGAAGGAAAAATGATTGAACAATTAGAACCAATTGGTGTGGCAGTTTCAGAAAATTTTGATTCGAATGAGGTCGGAGTAATGGACGACGATGGGGGAATGGCTGTCGATCCTCATTTCTGGTTTGATTTGAATCTCTATCAACAAGCTACTCAAAGAGCTTCTGAAGCCCTAATCGAGTTAATACCAGACAATGAAGCTGAAATTATGGAGCATACCGATAAGTATATTACGCAATTGAAAGAATTAGATAAAGAATTAGAGGAAAAAATTGCTTCAATTCCAGAAGAAAGTCGCTTCTTAATTACACCACATGATGCTTTCAATTATTTCTCAAGAGCTTATAATATTCCAGTACGTGCTCCTCAAGGGGTAACAACCGATTCTGAGGTTTCTAATAAAGATATTGATGATACTGTTGATTTTATTGTTGAAAATAAAATTAAAGCAATCTTTGCTGAATCAACAACCGATCCAGCACGGATGGAAAAATTAAAAGAAGCTTGTGCCTCTAAAGGTTTTGAAGTGAAAGTTGTTAGTGGAGAAGGTCAAGAACTTTTCTCTGATTCATTAGCACCTGAAGGTCAAGAGGGAGATACATTTATTGATATGTGTCGTCATAATGTTGATTTAATTGTAAACAATTTAAAATAATAACTTAAATGCGATTCGACCTAAAATATACCGAGGAATTCTCGGTATATTTTTTTTGTATGGTTAACTCAAAGTCTTATTTCAGTAAAGCCTTGAGAGATAAACTTATGGGCTTTATGAACATATAAATAGATTTATAGATCAAGCTTAATACATAGCGTAAAATTTTTTGTGTAAGCTCCGAGACTCCCTAGAAAAAGAGACCTCACTTATGTAAGATTGTAATAACCACAAAACAATCATACACAGGAGGTCCCTTATGGAAGACTTTAACACAAAATAATTCACAGCACTAGCCCAAGGTGAATCTGTTCATGAACTGTTTCGTCAGGCTTTAGAAGAAGCGATTAATCTACTGCTTGAAAGTGAAAGAATCGTCTTTCTTGATGATGAGAAATGAGAAGTCAAAGGCTACCATGCAGGCAATTCTAGAAATGGCTATTATTCGAGAACTTTAATAACAGAATATGGCAGGTTGAATCTTAAAGTACCCCGTAATCGTTTAGGTGAATGAGACGTTAAAACACTCCAATGTCTTCAAGAAGTGCTCTCTCATCTAGAGGAGATGATTGTTTGGATGGTTCAAAAGGCTGTGACGACACGTGACAATTCAAAGCTCATCGAAAAGATGTAAGGTCCTCATTATTCTCCAACGACCATTTCCAATCTATCAAAAACTATTGAAGAGGAAATGGGTGCTTATCGACAACGCCCCATCAAACAAGACGATGTATGTTTATACTGTGAGGCTACTTTTGTCCCTGTAAGGCGTGGAAATGTCTCTAAGAAAGCCGTCCATACTATTATCGGTATCGATGCTCAAGGCTATAAGGAAATACTCGATTTTCAAGTCTATCCTACAGAGTCAGCTCTTCATTACCGTGAAATGCTTCAAGACTTAAAACAAAGAGGGCTAGAAAATGTTTTACTTTTTGTCTCAGACGAATTAACCGGGTTAGCGGAGGCCCTGACTAATGAGTTTCCGATGGCCCTTCATCCATCTTGTTGGACACACTTAC
>NZ_JBNUPF010000002.1:0-88032 GCF_050409565.1 Facklamia sp. P12955 | reverse complement strand
ACAGAAGCTCCCTATTTTTATTTGTTTTATGTCACATATGTATTATCGTCTAACAAGAACTAATCATGATTATTTCCAACAGTTGTTCCAATATTTTCACCAAGAATGACACGTTTAATATTCCCAGGTTCGTTTAAGTTAAAGACAACTAATGGAATGTTGTTATCCATAGACAAGGAAGAAGCCGTAGAATCCATTACTTTTAAGCCTTTAGAGATAACATCCAAGTGGGTTAAATTTTCATATTTAGTAGCTGTTTCATCCGTCTTTGGATCTGCACTGTAAACACCATCCACATTGTTTTTAGCCATCAGAATAACGTCTGCTTCAATTTCAGCCGCTCTCAAAGCAGCAGTGGTATCTGTTGTGAAATAAGGGTTACCAGTACCACCAGCGAAAATAACTACTCGACCCTTTTGAAGATGACGAATCGCACGTCTGCGAATATAAGGCTCAGCTACAGCACGCATTTCAATAGATGTTTGAACTCTTGAGGGGACATCCAGATTTTCTAATGCATCTTGCAAGGATAAAGCATTCATTACAGTTGCTAACATACCCATATAATCTGCTTGTGCCCGGTCCATTCCCATTTCAGCACCAATCGATCCACGCCAAATATTTCCGCCCCCTACAACAATAGCTATTTCAATGCCTAATTGATAAACTTCTTTAAGTTGTTGGGTAATTGAACGGACTGTCGCAGGGTCAATGCCAAATCCATTTTCACCTGCTAAAGCCTCTCCACTCAGTTTTAGAATTGCTCTTTGATATTTTGTTTTAACCATTATTCTCACCCTTCTTTTCCTTTAAAAAGACCCCAGCAAAAACTGGGGTCTCTATTAAATGTTGTAAATTACTTGCCCATTTGAGCGGCTACTTCTTCAGCAAAGTTATCTTTACGTTTTTCAATTCCTTCTCCAACTTCAAAACGTACATACTCAGTAACTTTACCCCCTTTAGCACCAACATAATCTGCAACTTTTTGATCGCCATCTTTAACGAAAGCTTGCTCGTTCAATACGATTTCGCCGTAGAACTTATTCATACGACCTTCAACAATCTTGTCGACAATCTTTTCAGGCTTGCCTTCGTTTAATGTTAGCTCGCGTTGAACAGTTTTTTCGCGTTCAATTACTTCAGCATCTACATCTTCACGATTTAGGTATTTAGGGTTGATTGCAGCAACATGCATCGCAACGTCTTTAGCTACATCTTCATCTTTAGAATCTGCAACGACAGTTAAAACACCAATCCGTCCTCCTTGGTGAGAATATTCACCGAAGACATCATTATCCCCTTTATTTAAAAGGGCAAAGCGACGGAAAGAAAGTTTTTCACCAATTACAATAGTTGATTCTGTAATTAATTCTGCGATTGTTTGTCCATTAACTTCCAAGGCATTGGCTGCTTCCATATCAGCTGGTTTACCTTCAGCAACAGCTTTTACAATATCATTAACTAATGTAATGAACTTGTCATTTTTTGAAACAAAGTCTGTTTCAGAGTTTACTTCAACTAATGCAGCAGTATTTCCATCAATATAGCTTGCAGTTAAACCTTCTGCAGCGATACGGTCTGCTTTCTTAGCAGCCTTTGCAAGTCCTTTTTCACGTAATAAGTCGACTGCTTTGTCCATATCTCCATCAACTTCAACTAAGGCTTTCTTAGCATCCATCATTCCAACACCAGTCATATCACGTAATTCTTTTACTTGTTTTGCAGTTACTTTTGCCATCTATAAAATCCTCCTTGGAAATATCATTCAATAATGTGCTACCTTAATTATTATATCAAAATTATTCAGCTTGCTAAAGCCTAATGTATGTATTTTCATAAAAAAGCTGTCTAAAGATGCTTGGCAACTTTTGACAGCTTTTCTTAATTTATTTATTCAGCTTCAGTCGCTGGAGAGCTTTCAGCTTCTTCTGATTCTGTATTTTCTTCCTTGTTGTCAAATAAGTTATCAAAGAATTGGCTATCCCCTTGCTCATCAGTGTCCACGTCAATTTGACCTTGATTTGCTTCAATTGTTGCTTCTGCCATAGAGCTTGTAATTAATTTAATGGCACGAATGGCATCATCGTTTGCTGGAATAACATAGTCAATCTCATCAGGGTCACAGTTAGTGTCCACCATCGCAACAATTGGAATATTTAATTTACGAGCCTCTTGAACCGCGATACGCTCTTTGCGTGGGTCTACGATAAAGATCACGTCAGGTATTCTTGGCATATCTTTGATACCACCTAAGAATTTTTCTAATCGATCCCACTCTTTACGTAATTCACCGACCTCTTTTTTAGGAAGCACATCGAAAGTTCCATCTACTTCCATTTGCTCTAAAGCTTTTAGACGACGAATACGTCCTTGGATGGTATCCCAGTTTGTTAATAAGCCACCTAACCAACGGTGGTTAATGTAGTACTGACCTGCTCTTTCAGCTTGTTCTTCAATTGCTTGCTGAGCTTGCTTCTTAGTTCCTACGAACAAAGCAACGCCACCATCAGCAACTGCATCTCGCATGAAATTATATGCTTCATCTACCAACTTAACCGTTTTTTGCAAGTCGATGATGTAAATACCGTTACGTTCTGTAAAGATGTAACGTTTCATTTTAGGATTCCAGCGACGTGTTTGGTGTCCAAAGTGCACACCAGCTTCTAACAATTGTTTCATTGAAATAACTGCCATATTATAAACTCCTTTTGGTTTTGTATTTTCCTCCGCTAGTTTCATTTAGCTATTAGACTCATGAGAGCACCCTAGTAACTATCCACTAACGTGTGAATTGTGCCTAAGCACTCTTATAAATATAAGCTATTCGATCAAAAAATGCAAATGAATTTTTGCTTTTAAACTATTTTAATTCAACTTTACTTTTTTCACTCATACATTTGCTTTATAACGCTCCATTCGGCTAAACTAAGAGCTAGGAGGTGTCAGCATGTCATCATTATATACTTATTTAGAGCAATATGGTCAATTAAGCTTTCAAGAGGAACCCTTTAATGAACTAGATGCTGCGATTATCTTAGAACTAACCTACCTCCCTATCGATCGGTTTTTTACCGATTCAATGGATTTTAAAGATGGTTTAACTTTTAAGCATCTAGCTAGACTATACCAACCCTTTAACCAATATTTTCAAGAAACCGATCAAACAATGGCCAATCCTTTTAGGAGTCAACTGATTAAAAAAATCGCAGACTATCGTCGGTTTAAAAATTTAAGAATTAGTGGTTTTTTAAACTCAATAGACTTTAAATTAGAAACTCAGTCAGCCTTTCTATTAGTAGATTTAGGAAACAACTTCCTTTTCGTTTCTTTTCGTGGCACCGATGACATGATAGTAGGTTGGAAGGAGGATATCATCCTCACCTACCAATCATCCATTCCGGCACAAATTATTGCGAGCCAATACCTTGAAAAAGTCATTCAAGCTCATCCAACCAGTCATTTAATATTAGGAGGACATTCTAAAGGAGGCCACTTAGCTCTCTATGCAGCTAGCCAAATGTCTCTTGAAACTATTAGTCAGATTAAAATAATTTACACTTTGGATTCACCTGGCTTTCATACCGTTAACTTGCGTCAAAATAAGATGAAACGTGTGAACCAAAAGCATATCCGTATTATTCCTGAAGATAGTATTATTGGTAACTTGCTTTTCCATGATCAAAAAGCCATTATAATTAAAAGTAAAAAGCGTGGACTGATGCAACATAATCTAGCAAATTGGAAAATTGAAGGGAAACAATTTCAACGAGCGAAACAATTAACAATCACCAGCCAAAGTATCAATCAAATCAATAAAAACTGGATCTTGCGAAACTCTCCCGCCAGACGAAAACGTATTATCTCTGCTCTAATTGACTTAATTGATGCCTGTGAAGCGCAATCGATTAACCAACTCATTAATCAGCCAACCTATTATCTTAACAAAGTTCATTACCGTTTTAGACAATTTGACCTATCCTTGCAAAAGGATTTGCGTGATTTTGCTAAACAGTATATTCAATTTTTTAGAAATGATTTAAGACAATATCATTTAATAAATCTCAATCAATCGATTATCGAAGCGCGAAAGAACTTTAAACAAATGGTAAAAGTATTTTATAATGCCTTTGGCAGCGATAAAAAAAAATCCTATTCTGATAAATAACAGAATAGGATTTTTTTATTTTCTAGACCTAGGCGGTCCTAGAATTTCTGACCATATAATGGCTTCTTTTAACTGATTGGAATGGTTGGTAGAATCCTCTCGAGAGCTTAATCGTTGAACCTGCATTGGTTGACTAAACTCAGCTAACTCTTCCCCTTCAATAATGAATTGTTCCATTTCATAGTCCATATCAGAAAAATCATTAAAATCTTGGGTAACCGTTGAAGATTTAGCGATTAAATCTCCTTTGCTAGGATGCTCTTGAAATTCATTCACAAAATCCTCGTAGTATTTAGCAATTTCTAATAATTTTTCACGGTTAGGGTGATATGCCGACAATTGAATAGCTTTATCTTTAACTGCTTGAGGACCTTGCTCAATCAATTGATTTACTTGTTTTTTTAAATCGTTAGAAAAAGATTGAATATCCTTTCGATATTTTCTTTTTAAACGATCGATTGTTTGAGGATCTACATCAATCTTTCCTTCTTGAATTTTATTAACTTCTGATTCAAATTTTTTCTCTGATTCTTCATCGGTCTCAAAGAAATTATCGAGATTGGGATACTTTTCATGATAAGTAGTTGTTTCTAATTGATCTAAACTTTGAAACATTTTATCCTTAATGGAATCAAAAGAACCATTCTGACGATTCATTTTTTTTATTTTTGAACCGAAATAGTTGATAATAAATCCCAGAATTATAATTTCAAAAAATCCCATTATAATCACTCATTTTCATTATTATATGGCGTACCACTTTTTGCAATCGATTCACGCATTTGTGTATCTGATTGAATATTTTCTAAATCATAATAATCCTTAATACCGATACGCCCATTACGGAAGGCTTCAGCAACAGCTAGAGGAACTTGAGATTCCGCTTCAACCACCTTGGCACGCATTTTCTGAACTTCGGCAATATTTTCTTGCTCTTGAGCAACGGCTACTGCACGACGCTCTTCAGCCTTAGCTTGAGCAATCTTCTTATCTGCTTCCGCTTGATCGGTTTGTAATTTAGCTCCAATATTACGTCCGACGTCAACGTCAGCAATATCAATCGAAAGTATTTCAAAAGCAGTTCCTGAGTCTAAACCTTTTCTAAGGATTGTTTGCGAAATGGAATCGGGATTTTCCAATACAATGGAGTGGGTCGAAGCTGAACCTACAGTCGTTACAATACCTTCCCCTACACGGGCAATGATTGTTTCTTCACCCGCACCACCTACTAATCGTTCAATATTAGCACGTACAGTAACTTTAGCTTTGGCTTTAACTTCAATACCATCCATAGCTACACCTGCAATAACCGGTGTTTCAATAACCTTCGGGTTAACTGAAACTTGAACGGCTTCAAAAACATTTCGCCCTGCTAAATCAATAGCGGCAGCTTGTTCGAACTCTAAATCAATATTAGCACGCTGGGCAGCTATCAAGGCATCAACCACTTGGTTAACGTCTCCACCTGCTAAAAAATGAGCTTCTAATTGATCAGTTGTAATCGGTACACCGGCTTTGGTGGCTTTAATTAAGGGATTAACAATATAAGCAGGCTTAACTCTTCTTAAGCGCATCCCTATTAAATCACCTATTGAAACTTTAGCGCCGGAAAAATAAGCAGTTACCCATAAGCCAATTGGAACAAATCTTAAGAACACTGAAATCAAGAAAATCAGTAATATAATAATAACTACAGTCATCACTATGGGTGACCCTTCATCCAGATAAAAATTATCCATTCATTTCGCTCCTTACATAAATTTTTTTGTCAACAACTTTGACAATTTTAATCGGTTGGTTAGCAGCTATCATCTCTTCTAGACTGTATGCTTCAAAATAATGATCATCGACTTTTATTTTACCAACCGGCCTCAAGCCTCCTACCGTTATTCCTTCTTTACCAACTAAGCTTGCAAGATAAGTATGATCCTTAGTCTCTGAATTGGAATTTGCATCTTTGTTAATTGCTTTATCCAAGATAAAATCGGGACTAAACTGCAAATTGTAACCCATCTTATTAAAAATCAAGAATAAAATGAGAACAATCGCTAAGCTAGCTAATACAATTAGAGTAACAGTCGATAAATCTTGAAACTTTAGCCATAAACCTAAAATAAAAGCGATTAAGCCAACTGATCCTGTTAAACCTAAATCTGGTATATACACCTCAAGAATCAGCAATATGACACCAATCATAAAGATTAAATAGTGCAATATTGCTTGGCCTTCTATCCCAAAAAACATGGCAAAAAGAACAGCTGCAATGGACCATAATAACCAAGTCCAGCGCGTATATAATGATACTACTAAAGCACTAATTGCTAGAAAAAAACTTATAAGCATGAAACCACCTCCTTTAGTTAAATTATATCATGAAATTGCTTTCATTAGTAGCAAAATCATGCGAACTAAAGTCTTATAATTTCATATTTAAATAAAAACTCCTAATTAAGGGTAGGCACTGCACCCCATAAATAGGACAGAATAAAAACACCTTTGTTAGGCTGCTTGTTGGCGTTTTAATTCGATTTTGAGTGGATTTATCTCGCTAAGTTCTTCGAATCCTTTGCCATAAGTCTATTGTTTACCTCCGGCTTGATTGAAGCGCTAGGTTTGACTTTAACGATCCCAAGGCCAGCAAGTTTTTACTTGAGACGTGTTCTTAATGTTTCATTCATCTATTATTTGTTTATTAGTCCGGCCTTCATTTTTCATTTCAATACATTTCGATTTTGTTTCTGCAGAGTAAGCTAGGTGATTAACCCTAATCAAACACCTCCATTAAATTCATTTCACACGAATTCAACGGAGGTGTTTTTATGTTTGCCTCACTATTTGGGGTCAGTGCCTAAATCAGGGAGGGAGTTTAATAAAATTAATTAAAATCTTGATTTGACTCTTGATTATCATCAGCTACTTGCTTAAAAGAGTCGTATTTAGCAATATGTAATAACTTTTGTCTTTCTTCGTAAGAATAAGTCTCACGCTCTAGGACATCGCGCTTAATTATTTTGTAGATAGCGGAAGCTATCGGAACTCCTAGCAACATACCAGCTACTCCGTATAGTCCCCCGCCAATGGTTACAGCGAATAAAACCCACATACCTGGCAATCCTATCGATCCTCCCACAACTCGTGGATAAATGACATTTCCTTCGAATTGCTGGATGAGAATGATAAAGATAATAAACCATAATGCCTGGGGAACCGATTGCACTGAAATTAATAAGGCACCAATAGCTCCTGAAATATAAGCGCCTAGCATAGGAACCAAAGCAAAGAAACCAGTTAGAGATCCAATCATTCCAGCATAAGGAAATCTAAAGATCCACATACCTACGGTAACTAAAAAACCTAATATGATTGCTTCAATCACAGATCCTGTAAAGAAATGTTTAAAAGAGTCATTCAATGTCGTTAACACATAAAATATTCTGCGTGATACCGGCTTACTAGTATAAGTGGTAACGATTCTTAAAAATTGGTCCATTAGTTTTTCTTTCGATAACAGTAAATAGATAGAGAAAATGAAGGCCAATACTCCATTAATAATAATAGAAGTTAAAGAACCGACCGTAGAGAGGGTGGTATTTACTACTCCAGTGATAAATCGATTTCCCATATCTTGAATACTTTTAAGAATATCAGCCCAATTTATTTCAAAACGGTCTAAGAATTCCATCGATTCTGCTGGTAACATTTTCTCAAGATTGGTAAGTGCTTCTTCTATGCGAGTAATTTGAAAGGGAACAGCTGTAATAAACTCTGTAATTACATTGTAAACTTGTGGTAAGACCAAGCCTAAGACAAATAACAATACTAAAATAATTGTTATAAGAGACAAAAGAATGGCGATCGGGCGTCGGTAGGGTTTAATCCAACTTTTATCTGAGACTTTCTTTAGCAAGTCTTCATAACGCACCATTAAAATATTTAAAACATAAGCAATCGCGAGGCCCGAAAGAATCGGTAAAAAAACTTGGCCTAAACGATTAATCCATGAAAAAATCACATCATAATTAAAGATTGCTAAGACTAAACCAGCAATTAAAAAGATGTAGCGAACAACAATTTTATCTAATCTATCAATTTGTTTCAAAAGCATTCCCCTTTCTCATGCATTCTATTCTAGCATCTTTTAGTCCTTTTTACACCATTTAGAAGGTATGTTTTCACTAGTTTAATTGTAAAAAAGGCCCTGATAATCAATCAGGACCCTAACTTATAGTAAAAGATTTAATTAGAAGATTTGGCAATTAATTACCGGATGCTAAACCTTCAAATTGCAAATGATCATTAGCTAAATCCACTTTTACAAGTGAGTTTGGCAGAATATCACCCGCTATAATCGCTTTAGCTAATGGATTTTCCAATTCTTTAGTAATAAAACGTAATAAAGGACGGGCTCCATAAATCGGATCATAACCTTTATCCGCTAGCCAATTGATGGCTTCTGAGGTTAATTGGAGTTCAATTTCTTGATAAGCCAAACGATGACGTAAATCTTTTAAGAATTTCTCTACTACACCTTGTAAATCTGCTCGAGTTAAAGGTTTAAAGAGAACGACATCATCAATTCGGTTGAGAAATTCAGGTTTAAAGTGGTTGCTTAAAGCTTGATTTACTTGTGTTTCTACTTCAGCTAGAATTTCTCCCTTATCACTCACTCCTTCTAATAATAAATGAGAAGCAATATTAGAAGTCATGATTAAAACAGTGTTTTTGAAATCTACAACACGACCTTTAGAATCAGTCAGACGGCCATCATCTAAAACTTGTAAGAGAATATTAAAAACATCTGGGTGAGCTTTTTCAATCTCGTCTAATAAGACAATGGAATATGGACTACGTCTTACAGCTTCTGTTAATTGGCCACCTTCTTCATAACCAATATAACCTGGAGGGGCCCCGACTAAACGAGAAACGGAATGCTTCTCCATGTACTCAGACATATCGATTCGAACCATGTGGTTTTCATCATCGAATAAGACTTCGGCCAAGGACTTGGCTAATTCTGTTTTACCAACACCGGTTGGACCTAGGAAGAGGAAGGAACCAATTGGTTTACGTGGATCTTGCAAACCAGCTCTTGATCTTAGGATAGCTTGTGTTACTTTTTCTACCGCTTCATCTTGCCCCATCACTCTTTGATGAAGCGTTTGATCCAAGTGCATTAACTTGGTTCTTTCTCCTTCAACTAAGCGACTGACTGGAATACCAGTTAATCTTTCAACTACTTTGGCTATTTCAACATCAGTCACACGTTCTTGAGTTAACCGTTCAGTATCAGACTGTAAAGTTTCTTCTGCTTTAGCCTCTAACTCTTTTAATTCTTGCTCTAAATGCGGAATTTCGCCATGCTGTAAGCGAGCCGCTGCTTCAAGATCATAATTACTCTGAGCTTCTTCTAACTGTCTACGCGCATTATCTAAGGCTTCTCGCTTATCTCTTAAAGCGTTAGAAGCTTCTTTTTCTACTTCCCAACGCATTTTCAGTTGATTGGCTTCTTCTCTTAAATCAGCCAATTCTTCTTGAAGATTTTCTAAACGTTTCTTAGAAGCCTCATCAGATTCTTTTTTCAAGGCAGCCTCTTCAATTTCTAATTGCATTAACCGTCGGTTGACAGCATCCATTTCAGTTGGCATAGAATTCATTTCTACGCGAATAGTAGCAGATGCCTCGTCAACTAAGTCAATTGCCTTATCTGGTAAGAAACGATCGGTAATATATCGATGTGATAAGGTTGCAGCGGCCACTAAGGCATTATCATGGATATTGACCCCATGGTGAATCTCGTAACGTTCCTTTAGACCTCTTAGGATAGAAATAGTATCTTCAACTGTTGGTTCTTGGACTAAAACGCGCTGGAATCGACGTTCTAAGGCCTTATCTTTTTCAATGTTTTCACGATACTCGTCTAAGGTTGTCGCACCAATACAGTGCAACTCTCCCCTTGCTAGCATCGGTTTTAACAAATTACCAGCGTCCATCGATCCTTCTGTCTTACCTGCACCAACAATGGTATGAATCTCATCAATGAAGAGTAAAATTCTCCCTTCGGATTCTTTTACCTCTTTAAGAACGGCTTTTAAACGTTCCTCAAATTCTCCACGATATTTTGCTCCTGCTATTAAGGAGCCCATATCTAAGGAATAAAGTTCCTTATCTTTTAAGTTTTCGGGAACATCTTTGCGAACAATTCGATGGGCCAATCCTTCGATAATGGCTGTTTTACCTACACCTGGCTCACCAATTAGAATCGGATTGTTCTTGGTTTTTCTAGATAAAATTCTGATAACATCACGAATTTCTTCATCACGACCGATTACTGGATCCAGCTTATTATTTTTAACCGCATCATTAAGATTCGTTGCATATTTATCTAGAGACTCATAAGTCTCTTCTTGGTTTTGTGATGTCACACGATCTCCCCCTCTTAATTTCTCAATTCTTTCTCTTAGTAGGGACTCATTAATAGCCTTTTGGTTTAACCATTTGGTCAATGGATTATTTTTTTGCTTATATAAAGCTAGTAGAATCACTTCAGTGGCTAAGTATTCATCCTTATATTTCTTTGCTATTTGACTGGCGTCATTCAATAACTGAGTAAATCTTTGACTAAAGTGTTGGCCATATTGAATATTTTGACCGGCAACTTGAGGTAATTGATCAATTTCTCCTTCAATCACTGCTTGAAAAGCCGACCGATCAACACCTATATCTTCATATAATTTTGCAGCATAATGGTCTGCTTGAATAAATATACGCCATAAATGCGGGATATCAATCTCTTGATGCTGTCTTCTAATAGCAATTTGTTGCGCTTCAGCTATGGCGCTTTGCAAAGTGGTTGTCATTTTTTCTATCATATTCTCACTCCTTAAGGTCAGAATTGGTCAAATTGTTTAATCTATATTAAAAGCTCTCTCAAAGAGCTTAAATTGAGTATAACCTATTGGTCAGGAATGGTCAATAGGTTGGGGCAAAATTTTTAGGAAAAAATAAACTTCTACTAAATTACTTAAATTATTTTAAAAAGTAATTAATTTCCACTTGTATAGAATCTAAATCAATCAATGAATGATCCTGATAATATTTCTTAATAGTCTTTTGACTCTGATCAATTATAAAATTTAATTGATGCCAGTCTGAGAGGTCAAGTGCATATTCTTCAATTAATAGAGAGATTCGTTGTAAGACTATATCCTTAATTCGATTCCTTTCGATACTGATTAAGAGCGGAAAGCCACTACGAATATCTGTGGCGATCATTGAGGAGGGTAAAAGAAGAATCAGTTTGAAAACCAATTGATTGATTTGGTCTTGGCTAACTTTTTCAATATAAGAACTTAAATCCACCCGATGGTCTAACCATTGTTTAGTTTTTTGCAAGCAATCACCTTTCTTATTATTCAAAAAAATCTTTTCTTTCTAAAGATAGCTTTTCTACGTACTCCCATATCTGATCGATCTCTTTAAGAGAAGCTGCCTTTAAAAAGCTGGCCATCTTAACAATTTCTTTAAATGGAACCCGATGATAAGCAGGTTCGTGGTTGAAGTATGTATTTTGACTATAGGGTTGATCGATGATGGATTCCACAAATTCTACCGTATCTTGATAAGGAACAAGCGGATCATTTTCGCCATGCCAAATATATAAAGGGCGATTGGCTATCTTTTCGGCTTGCTTACTTAAATCTGACTGATAAATAATGGCAAATTCTTTATGTGTTTCTTTTAAAAGTTGATTATTCGTTAGACTTTGATTAGATGATGACTGGTTATTAATAATATTTTGATCAATCAACTTAGAAATGTGCGCACTCCCCATTAAGGAAACGGCTGCTGAAAGAAATGGGTGTCTACTGAGTAAAAGTAAAGTGGTCATTGCTCCCATTGACATTCCCGAAACTGCCACAAAATTATCCTTAATCGTCGATTTAAAATGGTCGAATAATAATGGAAATTCTTCTATATTAGCTCGAAGAGCCATTAAAAAACCTTGCAATTCTAGCGACTTTCTATCCCCTCTTTTCCCATGTAAATAGGCATCTGGCATGACTACTCGAAAGCCTTGTCGGGCAATTTCCATACCAAAATGTAAATGTTCACCAGCTGAGTTGGTCCATCCATGATAGAAAAAAACAAGTGGTAAGGGCTGATTCACTTGCTCACTAGGAGATAGAGTCCGTCCTGGAAGAGGGCCAAATGGCCCATCTTCAATCACAAAATCAGAAACCATGATATCCATTACATCACTCCTAAAGCTATCTTGGCATAGCGTGATAATTTATCTAAAGACCAGGGTGGATCAAAAGTAATAGTAACTTCAACATTATTAACTTGAGGAACATCTTCGAAAGTTCCATTTAATTCATCCACAATAACATCTGCCATTGGGCACATTGGAGTAGTTAGAGTTAATAAAATCTTTAAAATCCCCTCTTCAGTTAAATCGGCTCGATAAATCAAACCTAAATTAATTAAATCGACCCCTAATTCAGGGTCAATCACATTCGATAAACGATCCACAATCATACGTTCTTCATCATTTAAACTTTTTGTGTCGCGCATTTTTTCTAAATCCATTCAAACGCCTCACTTTCTTTGTTTTCATTCTACATCAATTCAAGCTTTTAGCCAATAATCATGAATAGTTGCCCTTAAGCTTTCATCTTTGCTATAATCGAAGCAATCTCTAAAGGAGGCGAATTAATGAGCCAACATATGATTGCCATTGATTTAGATGGCACTACTCTAAACAATCAATCCAAACTTACTCCTTTAACGATTCAAACATTGCAAAAATTAGATCACATGGGTCATTTAGTTTGTATCGTTACTGGAAGACCTTATCGGACTAGTAAAGAAATTTATCAAGTCTTAAACATCGTTACACCTATGGTTAATTTTAACGGTGCCTATTGTCACTTCCCTGACCGACCTGAGTGGCTAGCAAGTTACTACCATGAGTTAGATCGTGAAATAGTCTTTGATTTATTTAACCGGCAAGATGAATTAGGCATTCAGCTAGTTTGTGCCGAAGGTAAGGAGCGTCTTTATACTTCCTCAATGAATCTTCCTGAGTCACCCTATTATCCAGCCGAAGACGCAAGCTATCAAAAACTTTCTCGACAAACTCTCATTCATAATCCGATTGCTGTAACCCTTTTCACTTCGGAAGCAGACCAAATACCTATTCAAAAGAAAATCATGGCTAGCTATCCAAATCAAGTTTCTGTGCGAACTTGGGGGGGTGAAATACCCGTTTTAGAAGTGGTTAGTAAAAATTTACACAAGGCAGTGGGTGTTAAAACCATTGCTGACTTCTATCATATTCCTCGTCAAAATATTCTAGCCTTCGGTGATGAAGATAACGACTTGGAGATGATTGAATTTGCAGGTCATGGCGTGGCAATGAGTAATGCCATCCAACCCCTCAAAGATATTGCTAACGATATTACTGAGCATTCCAATGATCAAGATGGTCTGGCTCATTATCTTATCGATTATTTTAATCTTTCTTTTAACTAATAATAAGTTATTACTTTATTTCTGGCTTCACTTTGATATAATTTATTTGAAGAGAAAATTCTAATCTTGCTTATTGAAGGAGGCGTTATGATGTTGAAGCAACTTTTCAGTTTGAAAAAATTCAGAAGCTGCATTCAATCACTCTTTCTGAATAGAAACTCTTCCACTCAGCCTGCATTTCTTGGAGGTAACTTCTCAATTAAAATAATCAACTCACATACCCCCTAACCAATTTTTGGTGGGGGTATTTTATTTTATGTCAAGTAAGTGCAGAGACTAATTTGTGAAAGGAGTGTTGGGATTGTCATTAACTCAAACTAAAAAGAAAGGTTAAGGTGATCCAAATGCTTAAAATGCACGTATCTCGCTCCTAGGCGTTAATAGGAATAAAGTAAACCATCCTTTTAGCAAAAGTAATCAGAAACTAAAAAAGAGCAAAGGAAGAATGTACTGACTCCCGAAAGTTGGATTTCATGGTCCAACTTCTTGGGGTCACTATATCCCTTGCTCTTTTACTTTGTTTAGAAATCGTCATCCTCATGCTCGATTCCATCATATAATTGGTCAAATTCCATCGGCAGGTTGAAAAAGCTAAAGTCTTCGGATTCCTCTTCTAATGGTCTGTCGACTTGAACTTGTTTCCTCATAGCCTTTTGTTGGTCTCTACTAAAGAAATGACCTACCACTTTATTCGAACGAATAAAGTTAATAAAAGCTTTAGGGTCTGTTTGTCGAATGGCTTGCTCTAAGGGGAACATTTCATAGCGGTTTAAAACAACCATTAAGACATCTCGTTTATCACGCGAGTAGCCACCTTGTCCTTCAAGAATAGTTACTCCTCGAACAATTGACTTATAAATAGCGTTGACTACTTCATCCGTATTATTAGTCACTACTAAAGCTGTAAGGCGTTGCTCATTGGTATGAATGGCATCAATTGTTTTAGCTAAGGCATAAATGGAGATCAAGGTATAAAGGGCAAATTCCCAATCATATAATAAGCCAGAAGCTAAAATAATTAATGAGTTGATGGCAAAACCAATGAATGCCACATTCATATCAGTAGCACGAGAAATTACCAAAGTAATAATATCTAAACCACCACATGACATACCATATTTAATAGTTATCCCAGAACCAATGCCACAAATCACTCCACCTATAATCGCATTAAGCAACGGATTAGAAGAAATGACTGTTAAAGGAATCATATTAGTTGCTAAGGAAGATACAAAAACAACAATTAAGGTCCAAATAGTAAATTGCTTTCCTAATTTCACCCATGAAAGAATAATAATCGGAATATTAAATAGAAAATAGATATTCCCTACTGTCATATAAGGACCTATAACTGGGATATTCACTGCAAAGTAGTTTAAAATTTGTGCTAAACCAGAAGTACCTGATGAGAAAATATTTCCAGGCATTAAAAAGAGTTTTAAGCCAATACCTATACATAAGGCAGCTGTTAAGGCCACCGTCAGTTCAAATAAAAAGTTTAGCCAAGGTCTTTGTTGTATATATTCAATGATCAATTTATTTTTCCTCCATTAAATCATTGGATTAGCAGATTCGCCTAATTTCTTTTCCAGTTCAACAAGTAATGCACGCGCAATACTAGAACCCATTACCAATACTTCATAAATTAAAGTAGGGTCTTGAGTGGCTCTTAGTAGGTTACGCAGGTAAATTTCACCATCTCCTGCCAAATAAAGGTTATAATAACCTGTTTTAGCTTCGTTTAATTCATTGATTGCTTCTAATGCTTCAGGGCGCTGATTATAATCTTTTAATAAATGAACATGACGGTAAATAATCTGAGCATCTAAATGAGCGCCTTTAGCATTTTGAATAATCACTTCTACAACAAGTCTACGCTCTTTACTCACCTTAAATTGAAAACGATATAGGTGGTTTCCGTCTTGAATTTCTTGGTAATTAGCAGGTAATTTCTTTTCTTTTAGTAAAGCATCAAATCTTTCTTTAAATTCTGACATTAATTTCCCTCTTTCCTCACAATAAGTGTAATCGAATTTAAGTATATCAAAGTTTGACTTTGAAACAAAGGATTGACTTTCACAATTAAATTGCATAGCTTATAGATAGAATCATAAAAAATTTATATTATTTGAAAAGAGGTAGGAAATGGATAGATTAGAAAAAGCTCAAACTGTTGAAGATTTAATCGAAATTATAAATCTTGAGGCTATTAAGCAGTTACCTAAAGCAACCGAACATTTTATTTCCGATTTACATGGTGAATTCGAAGCCTTTGATCATTTGCTACGGAACTGCTCAGGTGTTATTTCAATTAAGGTCGATGACCTTTTTCATGATACTCTAACTAAAGATGAAAGGTTAGAATTGTGTTTCAATATTTATTACCCAGAAGACTTGATATTAAATGCCAAAAAAACAAAAGATGAATGGATGACACTCCTAGATCAATTAGTTCAAATTACGCGCCATGTTTCTAGTAAGTATACCCGTTCCAAGGTAAGAAAAGCTCTACCAAAATCCTATGCCTATATTCTAGAAGAACTTATTTATCAATATGACGAAAAAGATAATAAGTCACGCTACTACCACACTATTTTTAACACCGTTATTGACCTCAATCTTGCTGACCACTTTGCCATGGCTTTAGCTCAGTTAATTCAACGTTTTGTGGTTGACCACCTCCATGTATTAGGAGACATCTACGATCGAGGACCAAATCCGGATAAAATCGTAGACCGCCTAATGGAAATTCCTTCGCTTGATATTCAATTAGGTAACCATGATATTATCTGGATTGGTGCCTATTCAGGATCATTAGCTTGTTTGACCAATGTTATCCGTATCCAGCTGCGCTATGGTCATAGTCAACTCTTGAAAGATTATGGAATTGACTTAAGTCGCTTAGCCAAATATGGCCATCGCTATTACCAAGACAATCCAGCCTTTCACCCTCGCGGAGATAATTCCGAATTAAGCCAAGAGGAAATTGATGAAATCACACTCATGCATCAAGCTATTTCGATTATGCAATTCAAAGTGGAAAGTCAAATTATCCAACGGCGTCCTGAATTCAATATGGAAGAAAGACTCTTACTGGATAAATTATCCGCTGACCGTCAAAGTGTCGTGGTTGAGGGCGTTGAATACCCAATTAAGAACGGTTGCTTCCAAAGGGTCGATTCTGCAGAACCCTTTGAACTGACTTTAGGCGAGGAATTAGTACTCTTAGACTTATTGCATCAATTCCAAAATTCTGAAAAGTTACAACGTCATATTAACTTTTTAGTCTCAAAGGGAACCATGTATAAGTGCTACAATGGCAACTTACTTTTCCACGGCTGTATCCCCACTCATCAAGACGGGGAATTTATGAAAGTCACCCTAGATGGTAAAGAATATAGTGGACGCAGTTTGATGGAAAAGTTTGGCGAATCGATTACACGAACTTTTCTAGATAAGAACTCTATGGATGATTTTGATACCGATTTAGTATGGTATTTATGGTGTGGTCCTGTTTCTACACTCTTTGGTAAACATGCCATGAAAACATTTGAACGTTACTTCCTTGAAGATAAAACAACCCATAAAGAAATTCAAAATCCATATTATGAGTTAAGGAATGATGAAGATTTTTGCCTAAAAATGCTGGCAGAGTTTGATTTAGAACCGACCGGCTATATTATTAACGGACACACACCTGTTAAAGCCGTTGCAGGTGAAAAACCGGTTAAAGCCAATGGAAAAATGTTAGTCATCGATGGTGGCTTGGCAAAACCTTATCAAAAAGTAACCGGCATTGCCGGCTATACCCTAGTAGATAATTCATTTGAAATTTATATCTGTGCTCACCAGCCATTTACAAGCAGAGAAGATGCTATTGCCTCACGCTTTGATATCCTACCAAAGAAATATGTAGTGACTGAAAAACCAAAACGTTATTATGTTGCCGATACTGATATTGGATTAAGCTTGACTCGGCAAGCTAATGAATTAAAGAAGAACTTACCTACATATCGCTCGGATATCTTTGAACAATAAAATAGTTTCTCATTTAAATGTAGAGAGGAGACCCTCAAAAGAACGTTTTAAACGCTAACTTTTGGGAGTCTCCTCATGTTTATTTTAAATGAAAAAAATTTTCCTAACACAAAAAAAGAAAGCCTACAGAATAGGCTTTCTGAGTCTTTTCTAACGTCCACGTTCTCTGATACGTGCTGCTTTTCCAGACAATGAACGGATGTAGTATAACTTAGCACGACGTACTCTACCTTTACGTGTTACTTCTAATTTAGCGACACGTGGTGAATGTACAGGGAATGTACGTTCAACACCTACTCCATTAGAAATTTTACGAACAGTATATGTTTCACTGATTCCAACACCACGACGCTTAATTACTAAGCCTTCAAAGATTTGAATACGCTCACGTTCACCTTCAACGATCAGGGCATGAACACGAACATTATCTCCAGGACGGAAATCAGGAACATCATCACGTAATTGAGTTTGGGTAATTTTATCGATTAAATTACTCATTTTCATTTCTCCTTCCAACAAATATTCTTAAATAGTCTTTCTATTTAGCGGAATATCGTTAATTCGGGTCAATAGACCACTTAAACAATTATACAAGAAATAAAACACTTGTAAAGGCTCAATTGCTTAATTTTGAGCCAAATTTTTAAATTCTTCTAGCCACTGCTCTTCTTGCTTACTTAAGCTACGTTTTTTTAACATATCGGGTCTTCTTTCAACTGTTTTTCTCAAACTTTCTTTTTGACGCCATTGGTCAATTCGCTCATGATGACCACTCAATAAAACCTCTGGCACTTCCATTCCGCGAAAATTTTGCGGTCTTGTATATTGAGGGTATTCTAACAAATGATCTTGAAAAGACTCACTAACAATGGATTCAGCATTCCCGACAACTTCCGGTATTAACCTTACTGTCGCATCAATCATCACCATAGTCGGTAACTCCCCGTTGGTTAAAACATAATCACCTAAGGAAACTTCTTGAGAGACATAAGAACGAATCCGTTCATCAAAGCCTTCATAATGGCCGCAAATAAAAACCAACTCATCTTTTGTCGACCACTCTTGCGCCATAGTTTGCGTAAAGGGTTCGCCAGTAGGATCCACCAAGATAATCGGTGTCTTTGAATCTAAGTCGAGACTTTCTAAACATTCCACTATCGGTTCAGGACGCAACAACATACCTGCTCCACCACCATAGGGATAATCATCGACATGACCGTGCTTATTAACGGCAAATTGGCGAAAATCAAGGGTGGAAAACTCAAGAATCCCCTTATCTTGAGCAGCCTTCATTAATGACTCCTGCATAGGGGCAAACATTTGCGGAAAAAGCGTTAATACTTTAACCTTCATCAACAAGTCCCTCCATTAACTCCACCGTTACTTTTCCTTGAGCTAAATCCACTTCTTTAACAACGTCATCAATAAAAGGAAGTAAGATATCTTTTTGCTTTGCTTTTTCAGCTTTAACCACCCAAACATCATTAGAACCTAAGGCCATGATTTCTTTAATCTTTCCTAATTTTTCACCTTGATTTGTATATACACTTAAACCAATAATTTGGTGGTGATAATAAGCCCCTTCTTCTAGTTCTTGCTGGTCATCAGCAGGAATAGCTAAAGTTAGCCCTTTAAAGCTTTCAACTTGATTAATATTACTAAACTCTTTGAATTTCACAAGATAAGAACCCTTATGTTCTTGGAAGGATTCAACAGTCACTTGCTGGATACTTTTTCCGTCTTTCATTACAAATAAACGATTCTCTTTAGCAAAACGTTCCTCTATGAAGTCGGTGTCCATCAATAATTTTAATTGCCCTTTAATACCAAAGGTATTGACAATCCTTGCAACTTGATAATATTCCATATGTGTTCCTCCTGTAAATTCATTTGTAAGTTAAGGGTATAAAAAGTTGTGTTCTTTGTCTAAAGTTTTGAGTACGAGTTTACTCAGGGCACATACAAAAAGACACTAACTTAAGTTAGACTCAGTTTAGTGCCTTAAGATGGAATAAATAATAAGTTACCCTATTATTTTACTCTTCTTCATTATCATTGAGGTCATCAGCAATGACGATACGTGAGCGTTTTTGATCACGTAGACGAACACTGTAAACAATTGTTCGAATTGCTCGAATGACACGGCCTTTTCTACCAATAATTCGTCCTACATCATCAGGATGTAAGATTAAATGATACTCCATAAATTCTTCAGTATCATGAAGTTCAATTTGAAACTCCTCTGGGTGGTCTATTAAAGGTTCCACAATAGTTTGAATTAAACGTTCAATTTTTTCTGTCATTGAGAGCACATCCTTATCTTTTGACGCTATTGATTAGGCTATTTGCTTAATTTAGATTCGTGGAATTTTTGCATAATTCCTTGACTGGATAAAAGGTTACGAA
Source organism: Facklamia sp. P12955 (assembly GCF_050409565.1). Classification (NCBI taxonomy): domain Bacteria; kingdom Bacillati; phylum Bacillota; class Bacilli; order Lactobacillales; family Aerococcaceae; genus Facklamia; species Facklamia sp. P12955. The sequence continues at coordinate 67,889 of NZ_JBNUPF010000002.1, read as the reverse complement.
CGGTATCTGAGGGTTGTGCCCCATTTGCTAACCATTCTAAAGCCTTCTCTTCATCAATTACTAATTCTCTTGGTTCTGAAACAGGATTGTAAGTACCGATTTTTTCGATAATACGACCGTCACGTGGAGAACGTGCATCTGCTACCACGATACGGTAGAAAGGACGCTTCTTAGCTCCTGAACGCTTTAAACGAATTTTAACTGCCATGTATTTCACCTCCATAAGTTCTATCACAGTTATGAATAATAACAGAAAAAAAACAATCTGTAAAGGGTTTTTCCTTTACAGACTAAAAATTTATTTACGCTTGCGTTTTTTCTTCAACAGACGGGCAATTTTCTTTTGTTCTTGCTCTTTTTGAATCTGCTCTGGCGATTGTATTTTACCCAAAGAAGGTATGCCCATATTTGGCATTCCACCCTTTTGTCCTCCTTGTTGCAATTGATTCATCATTTTGTTCATGCCCCCCATTTTACCATTGGACATTTGACTCATCATTTCACGCGATTGGTTGAATTGCTTAATTAATTGATTAACTTGTTGTAAGGATTGACCACAGCCAGCCGCAATCCTGCGTCGACGACTTTGGGAAATGACATCTGGATTGGTTCTTTCATAAGGAGTCATGGATTGAACCACTGCTTTGACTCGATTCATCTCTTTATCATCGATATTAAAATCTTCCAGACCAGGAATTTTATTCATACCAGGGATCATCTTAAGTAGGTCTTTAATAGGCCCCATTTTACGAACTTGATCCATTTGATCAATAAAATCATTAAAATCAAAGGAAGCATCTTTAATTTTATCAGCCATCTTAGCTGCTTGTTCTTCATCAAAATCTTGTTGAGCCTTCTCAATAAGGGTCATCATATCGCCCATACCGAGAATTCGTCCTGCCATACGATCCGGATGGAAAGGCTCAAGTGCACTTAATTGCTCACCTTGCCCGGTATATTTTATCGGTTTGTCGATAATGGCACGAATAGAAAGCGCGGCTCCTCCTCGTGTATCACCATCTAATTTGGTAATAACAACACCGGTAATATCTAGCGAGTCGTTAAAGGCCGCTGCTACGTTTACAGCATCTTGACCGGTCATAGCATCGACGGTTAAGAGGATTTCATCGGGCTGAACAGCTGCTTTAATCTGACGCAGCTCTTCCATTAATTCTTCATTTACGTGAAGACGACCCGCCGTATCGATTAAGACCACTTCGTTACCATTTAAACGCGCCTGTTGAAGAGCTTCTCTAGCAATCTCGACCGGATTTGCTTGCGTTCCTTGACTGAAAACATCAAAACCAAGTTGTCGACCAATCGTTTGGAGTTGGTCAATGGCTGCTGGACGATAAACATCCCCAGCAACTAGCAAGGGTTTCTTTAAACCTTGCTCTTTTAAATGTTTCGCCAATTTACCCACCGTAGTTGTTTTACCAGCCCCTTGCAAACCAGCCATCATAATTACGGTTGGTGGTTGTTTAGAGATATTAATCGGGGTATGCTCGCCCCCCATTAATTCGGTTAATTCTTCATTAACAATTTTAACCACTTGTTGAGCCGGTGACAGTGAGTCTAGGACTTCTGATCCGAGGGCTCTCTCATTTACTTTCTTTACAAAAGTCTTCACTACCTTGAAGTTAACGTCCGCTTCCAGTAAAGCAAGTCGGATCTCACGCATCATTTGTTTAAGGTCGGCTTCGGTAATTTTTTCCCCTTTACCGACAAATGAAATGGAATTCTGTAATCGTTCGGATAATGCTTCAAATGCCATAATATTGCTCCTTTTTAGCTTTCTAATTGAATTAAATAGTCAATTTTTTCTAATATGTCATCTTGATCTGCCACCATTGAGCGAATTTCTTTTAAATGTTTCAGTCGGTCATTGCTTTTGGCTAAAATACGTAACTTTTCCTCATAGCTTTCTAATAATTTTTCTGAACGTTTTAGAATATCATGCACAGCCTGGCGACTAATCTCATAATAGTCTGCGATCTCCGATAATGATAAATCTTCTTCGTAATAAGATTGCATCATGGATAATTGACGATCCGTTAGGAGAGAACCATAGTAGGAAAGTAATTGATTGAGATAGATTGTTTTTTCAAGTGACATCTTAAGCTCCCCTATTGATTAATAACTAGCTAGAATAAGTAACAGTCTTTAAAAAAAATACTTAACATTCAATCACGACTTTTAAATAAATTTACTCCTCCTATTTTAGCATGATTTCAGCCGTCTCACAAATCGATAAGTGAAAAGCTGGGATTAAAGAAAAGATGTCTTCTATAAGTTGCTTTGGCTTTCTAAAACTTAGATAATGTCTTTCTTAAAATTATTTCTTTACTAGATGTTCCATGTTCAAAGGCCTTATAAAAACGGCTCGCCGCTTGATTCTCTGCCTGGATTAAAAAGTACTGATTTATTTCTTCTTGTAAGCAAATATTCTCAAATGCTTTAAATAATGACTGAGCCACTCCCCTGTGTCGATAGTCTGGCAGTGTATAGACCCAATTGACATAGGCCATCCTATAAGAATCTTGAATGCAAAGATAAGAATGAAACTCCAACCTACCCACAATCTGATGGTCCTTATAAGCTAATAAAGAGCGACTTAGTTCGTTGGGTTGATTGGAAACCACTTTAATTATCGCTTCTTCATCTATATCATCCGTTGTCATCCTATCCGGTTCTATTGCCAATGCTTTGTTCAAATAAATGATAAACTCTTCTACGTTTTCTTTTGAAAGTTCTTTGATTTCCATTTTTCTCCCCTTAATCTATAAATATACTATGCTGAATCATCTCTCTATTTTATTAAAAACTATCTGTCCTTAAGACTGTTGTCCATAAACTAGATTCAATCAAGACTTCATCTGATAGCTTAAGCTTAACAGAATAGTCTTTGTTAAACAGTAAAAATAAAGATAAAATAAAAAGAATAGAGCAAAAAACGAACTCCATTCTTTAAGAATCCATTTATTCAACTATTCAGTCTGTTTTAAGAAGTACACCGAAGATCAACGCCTACTTAAATTAGCCAAAGTAAAATAACTCTTCAAATTTTTTATCTAAAGCAATGCAAATAATAAGCGCTAATCTTGCGGATGGGTTAAATTGTCCTTTTTCGATAGCACTAATAGTTTGTCGAGAAGCCCCCACTAATTTGGCTAATTCTTCCTGAGTCAAACTTTTCTCTGCTCTAGCAACTTTTAAGCGATTTAGTAAAACTAATTCTTCTTTTTTTCCCATATTTAAAAAACTCCGTAACTACTTAATAATGAGGCAAAGCCTAATATAATAGCTAATATAGCTATGATCCCACTTACCAAATAGAGCTTTTTATCTGGCATTTTAGAATACTGATAAAATGAAGCCGCAGCTACTTGAGCCATTAAGATTATCATAATGTCTATGGCTGATTCATTAAAGATAACCCTCAAAACAATAAGAAGTAACATTACAACCGATACTCCTACCCACCCAATTTGAAAAGCTTTCGTATTAATGGCTTCGTCCCTTTCGTCTTTTTGTGCTCGCTGTGCTTTTTTTAAAACATCCTCTTTTTCCATAGTTTGCTCCTCCTTTAACTATTATCTAAATAATAACATTCCAAAAGAGATATGTAAAGTATTGTTGTCACCATGTAAAGTTTAATTGCTTTTGTGTTTGCACATTCCTGTCTTTTATGTGGTAGATTGCAAAATTCTATCCATATCGCCTAGTATTCTAACCATAACCCTATAGCCTTAGTAGGGCTTTCAAACAAAAACAAAAGAACAGAGTTAGAACTAGCTCTATCCTTAACGGTCAATTGATTCAGTTGTTCAGTTGATTTTAAGAATTAGATCGAAGATCACTCAGAAATTAAAATGGGTATTGAATTTGATCAAGGTGACTACTTTTAATCATTAGTTCTTTATACAAACGATAAGCCAAAATTTCGCCTAAATAAGCAAAGGCTGAAGACAAAGGCATTACAACAAGGATAGCGTTAAGAGGTAAGATGAGTATGAAAAGACTCATCATTTTTCAGTTAATATGGACTAGACAGTTCGCAAGTCGAGGGAAATAGATTATTCCTATTAAGACAGGTCATAACATTTTCTTAACTAAATGTTCTGGGGCTTGTAGAAATAATGTGATATCAAGTGCTGCGAACACTCACTTTTGCAATGAACCTACTCTCTCCCCACAGAAAAATTCCCCCTCATCCGTTTAGGATGAAGGGGGATTTCTTATACAGTCGAGACGATCTATTAAAATTTATCATGGAGTTTAAGGATATCTAACAACATTTCATCCCTATATTTTAATAAGGATTCCCGATCATTTCCAATTTCTTTTGGTCTGTTTTTAAGCGATTCTGCGACCATTTTCGGAATTTTCTCCTTGGCTTCTTCGGGAATTTCAGTCCATGTAGCAAGGTCTTCTAACCAGCTTTCTAACGATGGACCGATATGTTTGAGGACAGCTTCAATTCCACCTTCTCCTCCGCCTAGTTCAAAGACAAGACCCGGTCCCATAATTCCCCAACGAATGCCTGGTCCAAAGGTAACTGCCTTATCAGCATCTTCCATCGATACTGCACCGTCTAAGACCATCGAGATAAGCTCTCTAAAAACAGCCGCTTGAATTCTGTTAGAAACAAAACCTTTTAATTCTTTATTCAAAACAATCGGTTCTTTATTAGAAGATTCAAAGATTTCTTTGGCTATTTTAATTGCTTCATCACTTGATTTTTCACCTTTAGCTAGTTCAATTAAAGGAATCAAATGAGGTGGATTATATGGGTGGGCACCAATGATTCGTTCGGGCTTTTCAGCATACTTTGCTATTTCACTGATCAATAAGCCTGAAGTTGAAGAACCCATTACCGCTTCGTCAGGTGCATATTTTTCAAACTCTTTAATAAATTCTTGTTTTATTTCATATTTTTCTGGTAAGCACTCTTGAACATAGTAAACATCTTCTAAAGCTTCTTCAATATTTCCTGTGTATGAAATTCTACTTAAAATAGAATCTTTTTCTTCTGATGTAAAAACATTTTGAGTAACTAGGGTATTTAAAGCATTATCAATATATTTTTTTACTTTTTCTTCTTCTTCTTCCCATTTGTTATAAGAAACTACATTATATCCTCCAATAGCAAAAACAATGGGGAAAGAACTACCTATCACACCACCAGCAATAACGGTAATCTTTTTATCCATATAAAACGCTCCTTTAAATACAAAAACCAACCCTATAACTGATTTCATTAACTAGTTATAAACAAGACTATGTTCCATATCGTTTTAACGAACAACCCCATTGAATGTCATTAGTTATCTCCTATACTTTTCTTGAAGCCCCCTTCCTAAAGCAATTCATTAAAGCAACGAACTGTCAATCTATACACATTCAATTTATTGGTCTTCGTTAACAAATTTATCTTAGAATAAAAATAGAACTTTTTCAAGAATTCTGAATTCGTTGTTTTTTAATATCATACCATTTAAAACACCCAGTCTTTTAAGGGTGATTTGAAAGCATTTTTACTGTCAATTACAATCCATATAAACTATCTTTATTTTTAATGACCATTTAAATTATAAGGAGGCACTCTGTTGAAGATCAAAAAGGTTAAAAAAATCTATTGTATCCATTTTTCCTTCTTATTCATCCACTTGTATCCTACTTCAAGAGAACATTAACATACTCATCGTTTTTCGACTATGTGATAGGTAGTGGAGTAATTTTTTAACTATTATATGGACCCACAATGGCTAATTGTTGACCTGGCTTGATTTTTAGAGTCACTCCGTTAATGATCGAATAATCTTTGTAACTAAAGTGGACATCTTCTAATTCGATCGGACTTGATAAATATGTCTTGTCTTTTAGATGATCTTCTGTTTTTTGTTCCAAAATATGAACAATTTTGCTTAGAGAACCTTTCATTCTTGAATAATCTGAAATCTGTTCGAAAAATGCCCCGATTAGGTTTAATAATTGAAGTTTTTAACTAATTAATGGAATTCTTATTTCATCCGTTTTTTATTTTTTAATTAGGTTAAAAAGACGATATTGCTATCTCTTTAGCTTTGTCTGTGAATTTGTTTATTCTACAAATAGGGATTTGTTAAAGAATTTTATCTCTCTCCTAAATTAAACATTATTTTCTAAAAATGGTTGAACCAGATCCATCCACTCTAGAGGAAGATATGCCGATAGGTAGCCATGACTATAACCTTTGGCTTCATATAGAGTACAATTAGGATGCATTTTTCGAAATAGCTTCGCTGATTCCTTGACACAGCGCATTTCTTTTTCACCATAAATATATAAAACCTGTGCTTTACTATCTATAATAGACCTTTTTAGCTTATATCCTCCCATATATGTTTGGTACATTGTGATTAATGTTTTCATGGGAAGTCTTGGCATATCTACCATATAATAGTTTTCTAGTTCTGCTGGGTAAGCCATATTTGGATACATTTTTTTCATTAAACTAAGTTGAACTTTACTAGCTAATTTACTAAACATAAGTTTACCAAAAAGTTTTACAATTATCGTACTAACTCTTGCTAATTTTGGCTGAGGAATGCAAAGACTTCCATCTATGATTGCTTTCTGTGCTATTTCATTGTCTAATGATAATAACTCCATAACAATTTGCCCACCCAAAGAAACACCACCTACAGCATACAATTCTCCATCACAATTATTTCTTATATAATCCATAATTTGCTGTGCAGAATTTTCAGTCGAGATATAATCTTTCTGATATTCTTCTCCATGACCATCAAGTGTTGGTAAAATGACATGGTAGTTTTCGGATAACATACGCGCTTGGCGAAGATAATTCCACCAAGAATTACCTCCACCATGCACCAATAATATATGTGGACACTTTCGATCGCCAAATTCATGAAATTTCATATTTCAGTACCCTCTTTACTTCTATTTTGTAGGAAGTATATCATTTAGATTTTAAACTAAATCTTAATAAATTAGTAGAAACTTTCACCTTATTTTCTCCTTCTACCGTTTTAATTAATATAATTTTATAAGTGTGTCAGCCAATCGATAGAATATAAAATTCCTTCTTGTATTAGCCAAGTAAACACAAAAGTAGAAACAGCTTTTGTTGGGATAAAAATTAAAATAAACTTTTTAAAAGACAAAGAAGTCAGCCCAGCAATCATACATAGAATATCATCAGGCGCGGCTGGTAAGAAGAATAATGTTCCTAATATCCAAGCAAAACGATTAACATTTGATGTCCAAGCCATATATCTCTTATAACACTTTTCCGAAATAAAGCAGAGTATAAAAAATTTTCCGTACTTACGTGCCAGAAAGAAAGCAATAATCGATCCAATGGTAATCCCTATATAATTATAAATAAAACCAATTAAAGTTCCAAAGACAAAATTTCCTGCTACTGAAGTCATCCCACCTGGTATGATGGGAATAACTACTTGAAAAATTTGTACTCCAATGAAGAAGAGCGGCCCCCAAAAACCTAATTGACGGAGGTGAACGGTAAACATTCCACCTTTATTTTCAGGCTTAAAATACGTGCCACAAGAAATAAAATAAATAATAATCATTGAAAGAATTAAACCGACAAGGGTTATTATCTGAACTATTTTCCGATACTTTTTTACCCGTGAGCGTAAATCTAACTCTAGCATAAATAATAAACCCCATTTCATCTATAATTATTATATGATCCAACTGATTACTTAAACCTAGTATAGAGTCCTAATGTGATAAGAAAGTGATAATGTTTGTATTCGCTTAAATTATTTAGGGAGATTTGAATTTAATTAAAAGACTTAAAATTAATTAAAATAGGTTAATTTCTCAATTTCTACGGAAAACTTTTCTTCTTTAAACCTTTATTATTCCAGTTTTTTTACCCTCTTCTTAGACAAAATAAAAGATGTGCTAGAAAACCATGCGGATGTCTAGCACATCTTTATAATGTTAAACTTAGATCGTTCTAATTAAATCAATAATGGGTCTATCTAAAATTCTTTTTAATGAGAGGTAATAGATAAGTATATTAATTAGATAGATAACCAAAGAAAATCCTAAAAATAGTAAATAGTAATAGTTATTAATCAGAACCCCCAGACTTAGAGTGGAGGATAACAATGAAATACTAATCATAACGCCAAGCGTCACAAAAATTGAAAGCATAAACGATTTTATTTGTTCGAAGAAAAATTCCTTTAGATAGAGTTTTTTTAATTCTTTTGAATCCATTCCACAAGAATAAAGCATGCCAATTTCTTTTTTCCTATTCATTAAACTCATATTAATGGATGAATAGCCATTGGTTAAATTTAAGATAAATATAATCAAACCTATCGCCACAATAATTTTTATTAAGGAGTTTAGACTTTGAACTCGATTTTTTTTGACTTCTTCTCCTGAGATTATCTCGTATTGGTCATCATAAGCTACCTGCTGATTAATCTTCGCTTCAATATAATGCTTCACATCATTCACTTCTGCTTCAGCGACATTTATTTTTAATTTATAGGGATAGCGAGCGACTTCCGAATTAGCATCCTCCATCAAGCGATGATAATTAGCAAAATCAGTATAAAGCTTAACTTGAAAGGGTAGCGTCCGCGACTCATACATACCAGGATCATTAATGGTAGTAGCGATTTTAATTTTTGACCGATAGTTTTCACCAATGAATATATCCATTTTTTCAACATTTTTGAAATAAGGGATTTTTTTTGCCTTGGCAATTGGTGTTTGAGGATCCTCTTGAACCCGATTGTCTAAAATGAATTGCCCCTTCTCTCCTCCCATCTTTTTTAAATCTTTTTCTTCTAAAGCAATCAAGAAGCCTTCAAGATAATCTGAGTCCATTTTTTCTAGTTCTTGTTTTAGTTTTTTGCCTAAACCAACTTCCTCTGCCTGGTTGGATAAGGCTAAATTATTTTCAATAGATAAGTACTTCGCTTTCGAAATATACCCTTTATTATGCGGTATTTCTTTTAAGATATCTTTTAAGACTACAGGAATTTCATTATCTTTACTATAATAATCAACGATAATATTATACCCTTCATCAAAGTAGCCAAAATTAGTATAATAACGCGAAATTGACACAACCAAAAGGAATAAAGAAATGATTATAATACCTATAGCTGAAATATATGTCTGCGATTTTATACTTGCTAGGTTATTCAATCTTAGCTCTTGCCAAAGATTATCAGCTTTTTTTTTACTTGTTTTACCCAAGCTAATATTACCCTTTATTCCGTCAATAATACTGATTTGAGTGATTTTTCTTGTTGGAGTTATGACTGCAAATAAGACCACTGAAAAAGTAATCAATAAGATGACCAGACTTAAAAGAGGATTAATTTGGATTAATTCTATTTTTGTCACTTCTTGTGCTTTTTGAATATTAATAAATAAATCAGATAAGATTGCAAATCCCAGGAAATGCCCAATTAAAATTGGGATGATAGATAGCCAAATAGCTTCCTTCACTAACAGCTTATATATTTGTAAATTGGTAGTTCCAATCGACTTATACACTGAAAGCTCTTTTATTTTTCTAAGTCCCCATACCCAGAATATATTTTTGATGAAAAAGATAAATAGAGCTAAACAGACAATTAAGGAAAAAATGATCATAGCTTTTGACATAAATTGTTGTATCGGATCATTTTCAACCCCGAAATATGCAATCAGTCTTTCATTAAACTCTAAATCTAGAGTGCGATCTAATGTTTGACTCATTTGTTCTTGTAGAGTCTCTCTATTTTTATAAGCCTCTTCAAAAGAATCAAATTTAATTGAAGCTTGCAGTGGTTGATCACTAATGGCATAGGTCAATGCATGGGTAATTTTACTATATTTATTATAGACATCTTCATAAACACCTACGATTTCATACTCTTTAGTATTTATTACATTAAATGTTTCTTCATTAGTTACCGTACTTAACGGACCTACTTCTTTTTGATTAACCACTCGACTACCCAGTTTAATTGATAGTCTATTCCCTAATTTAAGCTGATGCTTATCAATAAAGGATTTGGAAAGGACTATTTGTGAATCATTTTCAGGAAAGTGTCCTTCAATCATCTCTGAATAGCTTCGCATTTGATTGATTGATTCATCTTGATAATTGATAGCTAAAATATCCTTTTCATATAAGCCTGAATCTGGTTGAACTGATGTTCCACCAGCTAATTTTACTGTTTCTATCGATTGAAGTTGCTTAATTTCTTGACTGTTTAATTCTTGTTTAATCACAGCATCGGCGTAATTCTGAGCCATAGTAGACTTATAATGAATTAAGAGATTGTTGTAGCCATAATAGATGACCACCGAAAAAAATAGACTCACAATAAACAGCGAAATAAAAATAGGGAAATTTCTTTTATTCATTGCGCTCATCCCCCTCAATTTTACCATCGACAACTGTAATCACTCTATTGGTTTGAAGAGCGATTTCCTCATCATGGGTAATGACTATGATCGTTTGTTTTAAACTTTTGTTAAAGAATTTTAAAATATCGATAATCTCTTGCGAATTTTTACGGTCTAAATTACCTGTTGGTTCATCTGCAAGTATAATCGAAGGTTTATAAATTAAGCTTCTAGCAATAGCCACTCTTTGTTGCTGGCCACCTGAGAGCTCACTAGGGAAACTGTCTAACTTATTTTCAATCCCCAATTTTTGAACTATATCCTTAACCCCCCCTTGTCAATTGCTTTTCCGTCTAATTTTAAGGGGAGTTCTATATTATGTCTGACTGAAATATTGGGTATGAGATTATAAAACTGATAGATTAAACCAACTTTTCTCCGTCTGAACAAGGCTAATTCTTTCGCGCTGTAATTAGCGATATCATTTCCCTCTATATAAACTTTGCCCTCACTTGGAAAATCGACGCCACCCACAATATGGAGTAAAGTAGACTTGCCTGAACCACTAGGACCAACTATCGCCACAAATTCTCCTTTGTCAATGGTTAGATTGACCCCTTTTAAAGCTTGAACAAGATTATCTCCATTTCCGTATTCTTTTTTCAAGTTTTCTACTTTTAAGATCTCCATAATAGCCTCCTATTAGTTAGTAAATTAATAATAGTCTGGCAATGTGATAATTAGGTGACATTATAGAATTTAATTTCAAATTTTGCCCCATTCTCAACATTTGAGACATTTATTTCTCCTTTATTCTTTTCAACGATACTCTTAGCCATGGCCAATCCAATTCCAAACCCATTGGAATCAGGGGTCTTATAAAATCTTCTAAAGATTTTTTTCAAGTTCTCTCTAGCTATCCCACCGCCATTATCTTGAATAGTAAGCGAGGTAAATAAAGGATTTCTCCTTGAATCAATCTTTATATGATTACATAGGGGACGATTATAGGCATTTTTTAAAATATTCGTCACGGCTTCAGCCAGCCAGTAAAAATCACCCTCTATAAAGAGAGTTTCGAGAGAATCACTCACTTCAAAATGAACATTCCTTCTAAAATCAACTGTTTCTGAAGCATATTCCACTAATTCTGCTAAATTTATGGTCTCTTTTTTCATGGGGTCTTCTTTTGCATCAAGACTCGAAAGCTTTAATAAAATATCTGAAAGTGTATTCAGTCTTAACAATTGTCTTTTTAAAATTAAAAGTTCCGACTTACTGGCTTCTTGGACTTCTATGGTTTCCAAAGAAAACTGCATACTTGTTATAGGTGTTTTAATTTGATGGGCAATATCTTCAAGGTATTCTATCTGCCTTTGAGCGTTATCGACAGTCTGTTCCCGAGCTTCCACCAAAGCAATAAATAATTTGTATAGACCATCTTCTAACATCGAAAAATCATCTTGCTTCATAGGCATGGTATAATTTTTTTTGTTCATATTTTCGATTAATTGAAGCAATTCATTGATTCTTTGCTTCTTTCTATATTCAAGCCAATAATATAAGCCTAGTAGACTGAAAATCCAAAGTATATATATCATTTAATCCATCCTATATCCTATGCCTCTAATTGTAGTAATTACATCCTTATCAAGCTTTTCTCTGATTCTCTTAATGGTCGATGTCAATGTATTGTCATTAACGTATTTATCCCTATCCTCCCAAAACATTTGCATCAGATGACTTCTTGTATAAACCCTATGTGGATTTTTCAAAAACAATAGAAGAATCTCGTATTCAAGCGCTGTTAGATTAACGGACTGGTGATGATAATGAACTTGCGATCTTGTAAGGTCAATTTCAATGTCTTTGTATGCTAAAGTTTTATTTTCCGTCAAAGGAATCGTTCTTAAAACGGCATCCAGTCTTGCCCGAAGTATCGCTAAAGAAAAAGGCTTAATCAAGTAATCATCCGCCCCACTATCTAGCGATCGTATAATAAAATCCTCATCATTCTTCACACTTGTAATAATGACACGAATATCTTTAACTTTTAACTGTTCAATTAAATGATGCCCCTCTTTGTCTGGTAAGTTGATATCTAATAAAGCAACATCATAAGTAATATTTATTTTTTCTAAAGCTTCATAATAGGAATGAGCGATGTCTGCAAGATAATCATGGCTCAGTATATAATTTTGAATTTGATTTGCTATTTCTATATTGTCTTCAATAATCAAGACTTTATTCACTGCTAAATCCCCCCATCTTTTCATAAATAATTATACAAATTATAAATCATAAAGACACCCTATCTTTTTAGAATGAAATAACCCTCAAAAATTAGATTTGGATCTAACTTTTGAGGGAATTATAAGATAGAAATCCTTTCAATTCTCAACATAATCTGCTCCTTCAGTTATTTAAGTATATCTTTAGTAAAATTATAGAAGTAACTAACTTTTTGAATATTTGTATGAAGTGTGTTCAACTCTAATTAAATCGAAGGTTTAATATCATTTATAAAAAATCTCCAATCGTAATCGTATATAGAGGAAGTAGGTACAATTTATCAATTAAATATATTATGATCTTCTTATAATAACTGCATTCCTAATTACAAATAATCGTGGAAAAGAAGATATTAATAGAAATTCTTACGACAGTGAAACACAATTCCTTTTTAAAATAAATTAAAATCAGGAGGTTGATGACAAAGACCCACGTATCTCGACAAAAATAACGTCCTGCGGTTGCTTCCCTGGCATTTTAGCTGAACGGTACAATGCAAGGAATCAATAGTATCAACACAATCGATTGCTCATCAAAAATGCGTGGATATGATGAGCTAAGAGATGAAATACTGGTCTAACAATTACCATTTTATGGTATAGGTTGTACAATTAATTTGACTCTATCTATGGTAACTCATAGACAAAGAATTAACATTAAAACAATTACTAGATAAAATAATAACTTTAGGAAAGGAATTACTAAATATGGTTGAGTTAACTTATGGAATATTAGAATATACTAAAGCATATAATATTGAAGATTCTAGTAAAATTTATCGCATTATAGAAAGATAGGACAATTCCTTTATCCTTATCAATCAATTTGGAGAAATCTTTATAGCAGACAACAACGATTCAAATGAAGAATATGATGTTGACGATTATATTCGAATTGCTGTAAAAGAAAAAAGGTATATTTAAAAAAATTATGCAAAAGGTCTTCTTAAATAAATAGAGCTATTAGCTCTATCAAAAAAACTTTTCTTATAACTCTGATGAACAATTACTCGTTGCAAACGTTGATAAAATTTTCCCTTTAATTTCTGCAGATCAAAAATTTACTCTCTCTTAAGTTGAGAGATATTTATTAACTTTTAATTGTATGGCAGAAGATATTAGATTAACCCTTTCAAAAAAAAGATTTTATTGAAAAATCTAAAACGATTAAATCTTAACTATTAGAAAAATTCCCCAATATCAAGATTTATGAATCTTCTGTTTTTATAAATAATAAGATAAATGTCATTTTCATTTTTTATTTTTTATTTTCTTCAGATAAAACTGTCGTATCTAATTCATTATGACCTGTCAGTCTACATAAAGCATTGATCTGTCTTTGCATCTTTTTTGTTGTTTTTTGTTATCTGATAAATCTAATATTCCTAAAATCAGACTTACATAAAATAAGCCTACTAATATATATGGAAAAGCTATACATTACCTCCAAAATAATTTATTTATATGAATTTTATAATAAGAATTTTAATTTTCAATTAGAATTTGTATCATATGAGTAATCGTTAAAAAGGCAGTAATTCCGATTGGTTAAAAAAAGCTTGATCTGAATTTATTTTTACAGAGATATCGTAATTAAGATAATTATCTTGCTTAAAATTATCGATAACTTCTTTTTCGAATATAGACATTGATGATTTTGATAACAAAAATAGGAGGGTAATTCCTTCCTAGACTTTTTTAAGTTTGACTTATAGAAGTGAGAAAAAATCAACTTTAAATGATCCATAAATTAGTAAAGCTAAACAATCGAGAAATCCCTAACCAAAAAAATTTTAAATACTAACACCGCAAATGATAAATTCGAAAGTATAAATTCATTTCTCTATTTCTTGATTAATGGCAATATTTCATCATTCAGCTAAGTCAGTCACTCATTTTAGATTTTTAACTATTAAATCGGATTACCTGTTTATATGATCATACAAACACTTTTGTAACTCATCGCTAATAAGACTTAAATGATCTAATTCAATATATATAGCCATACAAAATGAACGAAAAGCTGACCATTGGTAATATTCTTTATTATTTTTTCGGGGGAACTTTTCTCGGTTAATCCACACTTTTAATTTATCCTCGTGTAAAATGTTATGAACAAATAATTCTTTAATAATATAGACTAGACGGTACTCTTCATCATCTGCCGGCTTTATTTCTATCTTTCTAAAGTAGTTCATAATCGCTCTCCAGATAGCTTCCAGATTCTTTTTATTAAATAAGGGGTGTTTAACGATTGCAACCATTAGATCTGCAGCATGTGCAAAGGTGTGAACCCACCCAAAACGATCAGAATATCCCGAAAAATCCAATTCTTTATAAAAGTAAGTCAAAGTATCATTTTCAATTTTTTTAAACGCTTCTTCGTCTAAAAGTTTATAGTATATTGAGCCTTTTTCATTGTCGTATGTAACAATTAAGGAGAGAAGTAATAAGGAAAAAGAGCGTTTTAAAGTAGCTTCCCCTTTTTTATCAATTTCAAATAAAATAAAATCTTTCTCTAACAATTGGTCAATCATATACCTAACTTGATCTATTGAAAATAATTCTTTTGCCATTCCTCTGACAAAAGTCCTATAGATTAATTTATCTCTACTTTCTGAGTTAGGATGACCTCTATTATTAATTAACCATTTTATTTCATCCAAATTATAGTTTTGTGAATTAAACTTCATCTTCTCTAATAACTGTTCTTTCATTACTGAGCTCCTTTTATAAGCTATACTCCTTATATTTTGTAGAGGTAAAGTTTAAATGAATTAGATTTTATAAAGACATACTAAATTTTTAGAAGGAAACAATCTCAATTCTCAAAACTTATGTATTCTACCCCAGGTAAATGTAACTCTTTAACACGGCTTCCCATTTTATAAATAAATAACTTCATCAAATAGGTTTAAGTAATCAGGATTCGTATTATGACTGACTAATATGATTGTTTTATCTAATTGCACTAATTTTTTAGTGAGATCGATTTCGAGTTCAGAATTCATCGCGGAAAATGGTTCATCCATTAATAAAATAGGCATTTGAGAAAGTATAGCTCTTTGCAATTTGATCATTTGTTTCTGACCACCGCTAAGTTGACTACAATTATCACTCTTTAAAATTTTATTTTTGTGCTTTTCAGGTAAACTAATTTCTTCTTTTATTGTAAAACTATCAAATAGTGTGACATTATTAGCATAATTATCTGAAAAAACATTAGAAAATTGACTATTATAAAAATGATTTCTCTTAATTGACGATAAGACAATTCTTTATTATCAATCAATATTTTTCCGTCCAAAGGTTGGAGATTACCAAATAGTATATTGAGTCAAGTGGACTTTCCTTTTCCACTCTCTCCAACTATTAAATACTTCATGTCTTTTTTAAATTTCATGTCTTAAAAAAAGCGAATGGATTCATTCATTTCCAATCGCCATGTGTTTTATTATGTTTTTACCTTGCTTATCAAGTAGGGCTTCTTATCCTATCCATCTTTCCTTTCTGATTTTTGGTACAAAGAAGACGATAGATTTTAATTTCTATCGTCCTTTTACGATAATTACCCTACTTGAGTTTATATGTTTTTATCTATCAACTTTTGATTTGCTGCTAATAACTCTTCATAATAATCATTATATGCTGGACTAAACTTTTTCATCAAAGGAATAGCTTTTTCATAATAACCTGAATCTTGCATATGCTTCTTCATTTTTTCTTGAATACGATATATTGGGTTATTTAGATAAACACTACTTTCCTTAAAAGACTGATATCTTTCTAACATTTCTTTGTTTTCCTCTAACCATTCGTCTGCATTATAAATAGCCTTTGTTTTTTCCTCATTTACCTCTTCAATGTCTGTTAGTGAAATGGTTTTTGATGCTTGGTCTATTGCTATCTTCTCATCTTCATCTAACTCAAAGTCAGGCATAGTATCTAAAAATTCAATATAGTCTTCATAATATTTTATCTTATCCTCTTTCAACGTATCTGTTAAAAAAGCTTTGTATGATAAAAAGAAAATTTGACCAATATATCCAGGAAATGCTCTTACTAACTTAGAATAAATCGATTCCTGTTGATCGATTAAAATCAATTGTTCTTTTACAGTGTTTATATCTAATCCCTCAAGGAGTAGTTTCAATATTTCAACTCTTTTATTATCTAATTGTGATTTTATTTCTCTATCTCGAATGATAGTGGCTAACGATGACTTATTGGGTTCTTGTAAAATACCTTCAATTTCCTCTATTGAGCAACCTAATTTTCGATAAATAGATATTTTCTTCAGAATATCAACCTCTTCATCAGTGTAAATCCTGTAATTATTCGACTCTCTTTCTGGACTAATAAATCCTTTTTCTTCATAATATTCTATGGCTTTACGTGTTAGACCTGTTTTTTCTCTCACTTCATTCATCAACATAGTACATACCTCCTTTTAAATCAAATATATCAGCCCCCCTAAGGGACAGGTCAAGAGATATTTAATAATTTGAAATAAGAGATCTGTAGTTTCTTTAATTAGAAGTTCTGATAGTTTTTTCAGTCCTTATTCTTTTATTATTAGAAATAAAATAGTGATGCAATGATCGATACTTTGAATAAAAAGAGGTTATTTTCTCTTGTTCTTTTTCAAAAAGCTGGTTATCAAATCTTTTAAAAATAAAGTACCATAAAGTTCACTATCTAACCCCATGGTGCCTTATTTTAATGGATTAACTTCGCATCCCCTGATAGGATCCTCTTCTTTCAAGCTCTTGATCAATAGCGTTTAAGACCTCCCACTTCTTCAGTGACCATTGAGGTCCAATCAATCGCTCACGCGGTGCATCGCCGGTTAATCGGTGAATAATAATATCCTGAGGGACATACTCCAATTGGTCACAGATTAATTGCACATATTCCTCCTGTGTCATAAATTTTAATCGCCCCGTCTGATAATCTTGGACCATTTTTGTCCCTTCCATCAAATACAAGAGATGAAGCTTTAAGCCTTGAATATCAGATTCCTTAACAACTCGCTTCAAACTCTCCATCATCATGGCGTAGTCTTCACCAGGCAAGCCATTAATTAAATGGGTACACACAGGAATATGATGTTTTCTCAACTTGGCAACACCATCTAAGTAGCATTGGTAATCGTGTCCCCTATTTATATGGACGCTGGTCTGGTCATGAACAGTTTGCAGTCCTAATTCTACCCACATATAATACTTTTGATTCAATTCTGCCAAGTATTCAACCACATCATCAGGCAAGCAATCTGGACGCGTCGCTATCATTATGCCTACCACACCCTCTTCATGAATGACTTGTTCAAACCGCGCTTTTAAAACATGTAGGGGAGCATGCGTATTGGTAAAGTTTTGAAAATAAGCGATGTATTTTTGAACTTTAGGCCATTTTTTGTGCATTTGCTGGATCCCTTTTCCTAATTGAATAGGTAGCGGATCCAACCGACTTTGAGCAAAGTCGCCCGAACCAGATTCCGAACAAAAAGTACAACCGCCAAAGGCAACTGTACCATCACGATTAGGACAAGTAAAGCCACCGTCCAGTGAGACTTTAAAGACCTTTTCGCCAAAATGATCCTTTAAATGCTTATTCCACGTTTGATAACGTTTTTTATTTCCATTCATCTTTTTCATTCCTAACTTTTCATTTAAAAAAGACTGTCATGATGAATTCATGATCAGTCTAAGTATTTTATTTCGATTTGACATAAGTAATTCCGTTAGCTGCAGGCCCTCTGGACTGACCAACCACTCCGACCAGGACAATAATTGTCACTAAGTAAGGTGCAATCTGTAAGTAAACAGATGGAATACTCTCAATATAAGGAATACGTGACCCTAAAACTGCTAGGGATTGGGCAAAGCCGAAGAAAATAGCCGCTCCCATTGCGCCAAGCGGATTATATTTACCGAAAATCATGGCCGCCATCGCCATAAACCCTTGCCCGGCAACCGTCGAAAGTGAGAAGTTCAAGGTAATGGTATTCGCTAGAACACCCCCACCTAAACCACCAAAAAAGCCTGAAAGTAAAACTCCGGCATACTTCATGCCATAAACATTGACACCTAGTGTGTCCGCTGCTTGAGGGTGTTCGCCGACTGAGCGTAACCTTAAGCCAAAAGGTGTTTTGAATAAAACGAACCAAGCGATACCCGCTAGTAAAATACCAGCATAAGCGGGGGCTGAAGTAGCTTTAAAGAAAATCGGTCCAATAAAAGGAATATCCGATAAAATGGGGAAAGTCGCATAACCAAAGGACTCTCTAATGGAAGGTGTTTCACCTTTACCATCAAATAATACTCTAACTAGAAAGACACCCAAAGCTGGCGCGATCAAGTTGATAACGGTTCCTGAAATGATATGGTCAGATCTTAAATGGACAGTGGCCAATGCATGGATAGCTGAAAGGAGGATACCTGCCAGACCTCCTGCTATCAAGGCCAACCAAGGGGTCAGATCGCCAAATTGATCCGCAAAATTTAAGTTAAAAACAACTGAAGCTAAGGCACCAATAACCATGATTCCTTCTAGCCCCACGTTAACAACCCCAGAACGTTCTGAAAAAACACCACCAATGGCTGTAAAAATTAGAGGAGCTGAATAAACAAGGGTTGAAGAAACGATAAGTGTTAGCAGATTAACTGACATTAGACTTCGCCTCCTTCTGAATTAGCTTTAGTGGCTATACTTTGTTTTTGTGGGAATAATTTATCTTTAAAATAAGTAATAATAAAGTTCGCTCCAATAAAGAAGATGATAATACCCATGACAATATCTACGATTTCGGAAGGAATTTTAGCAAATAACGCCATGGTCGATGCCCCTGTTTCTAAAGCACCAAAGAGAATAGCTGAGAAGATAATACCGATTGGATTATTAATTCCTAGTAAAGCGACAGCCATTCCGTTAAAACCAATAGCCGGTGCCACACCATTTTGAAGGTTAATGAATCCAAATTCACCCAAGCCATTCATTACGCCCCCTAAACCAGCTAAGGCACCAGAGATGAGCATGGCAAGCACAATGTTTTTCTTGTCAGACATTCCGGCATATTTAGAAGCATAACGGTTGAGACCCACTGAGGTTAATTCAAAACCAGTCGTCGTGCGTGACATTAAGATGCCAATGATTACCGCAGCAATCACTGCTAGGAAAATCCCACCATGTAGGGTGGAGTTTTTAGTTAATTGACTGAGCCATTCCATTCTTAGGCTGGCATTTTGACCAATTGAAGGCGTTCTATCTGCTCGATCGGTTAAGACATAGCGAATTAAATAATCGACAAAATAAATAGAGATATAATTTAACATGATGGTTACGATGACTTCGCTGGTGCCAAAATAGGCTTTTAAAACGCCGGCGATAGCTGCCCACAAGGCTCCGGCTAATGCTCCGGCGATAATAGCCAAAGGAATGACTAGCCAAGCAGGTGATTCGGGCATCATCAAGGCCACCCCTACGGATACAAACCAACCCCATAGGGCTTGACCCGAAAGACCAATATTAAACGATCCAGCCGTATAAGCCACCGCAAAACCCAGTCCAGTAAAAATTAAAGGAGCTGCTGCTCGGAAGGTTTGACCGATGGAAAACGGATTACCAAAAGCTCCTGTAATTAAAAATTTGTAACCTGTCACTGGATCATAACCAAAGGCCAACATTAAAAGGGCTCCAAAAACCAAACCAATAATGACCGAGGCTACGGAAGTAAATATTTTAGTTAATCTTGACATTAGTTACCTTCACTCCCTTCTTTCTTATTACGATTAGCCATTACTTCTTCAAAAGGCGTCCCGGCCATTAATAACCCTAATTCTTCTTCATTAGTTTCAGCAGCCGGGATATCGGCTACAATCTTACCATCAAACATAACTAATATACGGTCAGATAAGTTCATTATTTCATCCAACTCAAAACTCATTAGCAGAACCGCCTTGTTTTTATCACGTTCATTGATTAATGCTTGGTGAACAAATTCAATAGCCCCTACATCCAACCCACGTGTAGGATTCGCTGCAATTAAAATATCGGGATGCATCTCCAATTCACGCGCAATAATCGCTTTTTGTTGATTTCCTCCTGAAAGCGAACGGGCATTGACCTTTTCGGAGACCGTTCGGACATCATATTTTTTAATTAGTTCTTTTGCCCGCTTTTCTATTTCTTTAAAGTTCAAGAAATTAGACTTTGAAAAGGGCGAATGATAATAATCTTTCAATACAATATTGTCTTCTAATTTTCGATCGAGAATTAAACCGTATTTGTGACGGTCTTCAGGAATATGAGCCAGACCTTTTTGCGCAATTTGACGCGTTGTATAGTGGGTAATATTCTCACCATTTAAGTAAATCTCACCTGAGTTAGGTGGGATTAAACCAGTGATGGACAGAACTAATTCAGATTGCCCATTACCATCTATCCCTGCAATCCCAACAATTTCACCGTGTTTCACTTCAAATGAGAGCTTGTCTACAGCTACGATGCCTCGATGATCTTCAATATGGATATTTTGAACTGACAAAGCTACATCGGTCGGGTGTGCTAATTTCTTTTCGGTTTTAAAGTTAACGTTTCTTCCTACCATCATATTCGCTAAATCCACCGTTGAAGTTTCAGCCACATCAACGGTTTGAATTGACTCTCCTCGGCGAATAACAGTACAACGGTCAGCCACTTGCTTAATCTCTTTTAACTTGTGCGTAATAATAATTATAGACTTGCCTTCATTAGACAATTTATGCATTGTTTCCATTAGCTCGTCAATCTCTTGCGGTGTTAAAGAAGCCGTCGGCTCATCAAAAATTAAAATATCTGCACCACGGTAAAGGGTCTTTAGAATTTCCACTCGTTGTTGCATACCCACTGAAATATCTTCAATCTTAGCATCAGGGTCTACTGACAAACCATATTTTTTAGAAAGCTCAACAATTTTTTCGCGTGCTTGAGCCTTATCCACCACCAGTCCCTTGGTCGGTTCTTCACCTAGAATAATGTTTTCAACTACGGTGAAGGCTTGAATCAACATAAAATGCTGGTGCACCATGCCGATTCCTAACTCGACTGCTCTTTTTGGAGATCCGATTGTCACAGCCTTACCGTTCATATAAATCTGACCGGAGCTAGGTTCTAGTAAACCGGATAAGATATTCATTAAAGTTGATTTACCTGCCCCGTTCTCACCAAGTAAGGCATGAATTTCTCCTTTTTTAAGTTCTAAATTAATCTTTTTATTTGCAAAAAAATTGCCAAACTTCTTGGAAATATCTCGCATTTCGATAACAGCATGATCCATGTTGATCGAAACTCCTTTCTCCATTGCTAATGTTCATAGTCCCTCATATTATATCGGATAATAGCATAAATTTCAGTAACAAATTTATTTTAATAGACCATGTTTTTTTAAAACTATTTTAATCATCCTTGGTCTAAAAATTAATCTTCATTTGATTCAATTAAGACTTGCCTTGGCTTACTCCCATCTTGTGCGGAAACTAAACCTTGTGCTTCTAGGTCATCAATCATACGGGCTGCACGATTATAACCAATTCTAAATTTGCGTTGGAGTTGTGAAATAGAGATAGTATCCTGTTCCTTAATCAACTCCACTGCTTCAAGATAATATTCATCATCAGAGGCTTCTGAGTTTAAGACACTCTCTTCACTGACGACAATATTTTCATCATAATCGGCTTGTCTTTGTTGCTTGATGAAGTCAGTAATGCGCTCTACCTCTTCATCAGATATATAAGCTCCTTGAACTCGGATCGGTTTGTTTTTGCCCATAGGTTGGAAGAGCATGTCACCACGACCCAGTAATTTCTCAGCACCGACCGAATCTAGAATTGTGCGTGAATCTGTTCCAGAAGAAACAGCAAAGGCTAAACGAGAAGGAATATTGGCCTTAATAATTCCAGTAATAACATCAACCGAAGGTCTTTGCGTCGCTATAATCATATGGATACCGGCTGCCCTCGCCATTTGAGCTAAACGGATAATGGCATTTTCAACATCATTAGAGGCCACCATCATGAGGTCTGCTAACTCATCAATGATAACGACTATCTTCGGTAATTTCTCGTAGCCAGTTCCTTCTTCTTTGTTCCAACTCTCCACTTGTTCGTTATAGCCATCAATATTTCTCACCCCGCTTGTAGCAAATAGTTCATAGCGTCTTTCCATTTCTTCTACCACATTATTTAAAGCTCTAGCTGCCTTGCGTGGATTGGTAACCACCGGTGATAACTGGTGGGGTAAGTCGTTGTAGAGGGTTAATTCGACCTTTTTCGGGTCAATCATTAAAAATTTAATGTCTTCAGGTTTTGCCTTCATTAAAATAGAACAAATAATTACATTCACACCAACCGACTTACCTGAACCTGTTGCTCCAGCAATTAATAAATGGGGCATCTTGGTTAAGTCAGCCAGACAAACTGAACCTGAAATATCTCGTCCTAAAGGCACTTCTAAGAGTTTATCAGATTCCAAGCCCGCATCGACAATTTCACTAAAGGCGACTGGGCTGACTTGGGTATTTGGAACTTCAATTCCTATTAGCGATTTGCCGGGTATAGGGGCTTCCATTCGAATATCACGTGCTGCTAGTGCCAAAGCAATGTCATCAGATAAGGACACAATCTTACTTACCTTAACTCCCACAGCAGGTTCAATTTCATATTTAGTGACTGAAGGACCCAAATTGGCCTTCACTATCTTGGCATCGACCCCAAAACTTTCAAAAGTCAATTCTAATTTTTTTATATTGTCATTAATACGTTGATATTCTTCCGACTGGTCGACTACTGGTAATTTTTTTAGTAGCTTTTTCCCAGGGAATTGATAGGTTTTAGATTTCTTTTGTTTGGTTTTGGTTTGCTTTTGTAGTTCTTCCTTACTTAAAACCTGATCTAAGTCATCGTCAGTTAGAGCTTGCCTTTGATTACTAGCGTCTTGCCAATGACTAGCAGTAGCTAAGACATCTGCTTTATTAGGCGTTTGTTTAGAAAGTGCCTCATCAGCCATTTCGTCTTGTGCTATGGCTGTTTCAATTTCTTCTAGGCTTTCTACTTCCTTCGTTGGTAAAGGATTCAGCTGCTCTTTTGTCATTGAATCAATCGATTGACTATCAGCTTGAGAATGCGCTATTTCTTGATCGTGCATCTGATCAAAGAAGTCTAAATCCAAGACACGTCCTTCTTCTTGGGATAAACGTTTGGAGTTTAAAGATTTTTGCTGATAATCTTCTTGACGATAAGGCTTAAATTCATATTCTGTGGTGGGGTTAAAAGCGGGTTGGTCTTCTCTTTCGAAGGTTGGCATATAAGCTGTTCGATTGTTAAATGAAACATCCTTTGGAGGAAGACTTTGTGTTTCTTCTGTTTTCATAAAGAAGGAATAGAAACGACTAAATAGTGTTGTAAATACATTTTGCTTTTCTTGCTTTGATTCATTAAGTTCGTTGCCTTCAATATTCATAACCTCATCAGGATTTTCTTCCAATGGACTAGCAGCGATGATGCTTCGTTCATCGTTAAGATCATCACCTTTATCTTGGTAAACCTCTTTAAGTTCTGAAAAATCAGGAAAAAGTTCTTTAAAAAGATTAGTCATTTGGCTAAATAATTGCTGAATGGCTTGCCAACCGGTAATTAAAGGGCGATCTAAAAGAAAAATTAAGCCGATAAAGAAACTAACAAAGAAGAAGAGATAAGATCCCCATTTACCAAATAAATATCCGATACTGACATAAAGACCTGCTCCGACCAATCCACCCCCTAAGCTAGAAATACTTTGTTGAGATAATAATTCCTTACGGTAGATTCGAAATGCATGCTCAAACGCCGACTGCTGAGTATTATTTTGTAAGTAATCGTAATACTCAATAAAGTGTAAAGACCCTGCTAATGCGATTATAATTAAAAAACCACCTAAGAGTGGTCTCAAAGGTACATTAATTACTCTTCCTTTTAGCATCATCATGGAACCTAAGAATAAACTGGTATATAAGAGAAGTCCGTAACTTTCACCTACCATTAAACGAAAACCATTAGTTAGCATTAAACCCATAATGCCCCAATTGAAAATAGCGACTAAACTTAAGAAAGTAATTAATATACCTAAAAATAAGTAGATTGATTGGTACTTCATTTGATTGGGTGATTGACTCTGACGCTTGGATTGTTTTTTCTTTTGAGCCATTTACATCACATCCTTTCAGAACTCTCGTGCATGGGTTATTATATCATTTATGATAAATGATATCGAACAAATTATCGTATTTCTAAGTTTATTAAAGGCTTATACCAATTAAAATTCAACTTCTAGAAATACTCTTTTATATGATTACTAACTTGATAAACCACAAATTTTAGCTTAGAATGTATCAAGTCATTGTATTTGTTGTAAAATAACACAAAATAATATATCGTTAATTATATCAATTAGATGGAGCGTGAAAAATGAAATTTATAAAAAAATATTGGAAGTTAATTTTTCTTATCTCGATGGTTTCATTGATAGCAACAGGCTGTATTCGCTATGATGCATCGGGTAACCCAACTGGACCTATCTATGAATATTTAGGAGTACCAACTGCTAACTTCTTAGACTTTTTAGCAGATATTTTTGGCGGTTCTTATGGGATTGCAATCATGATAGTTACCCTAATCACTCGTTTGTTTATGCTTCCATCGACTTATAAGATGACTAAATCATCAATGGAAAGCTCAGCTAAAATGAAATATGCCCAACCTGAAATTGCAGAAATTCAAGAAGAAATGAAAGGAACAGATAATCCACAAGAAAAAGCTGCTCTGCAACAAGAGTTAATGCAAGTTTACGGAAAATATGACATTAACATGTTATCGAACGTTTCTGGCTGTTTACCATTATTAATTCAAATGCCAATTATTTCAGCTGTTTATACAGCGGTTCGTACATCCGATAAAATTGCAGAGTCCTCTTTCTTAGGTATTCACTTGGGTGGAAAGAGTTTACTATTAGTTGGTTTAGTTGCAGCAACTACCTTCTTATCTAGTTGGTTAATGCAAAAAGGAACAGCTACACCCGTTTCCGATAATCCTCAAGCCAATCAAATGCAACAATCAATGATGTATATGAACCCAATTATGTTAGGTTATTTCACTTATATTTCTAACGCGGGAATCGGACTATATTTCTTCACTGGTTCTCTTTTCACTTTAGCTCAACAATTCTATATGAATCAGGTTGCACGACCAAAAATTCAAAAAGATATTGATGAAAAAGTCAAAAAGTATCAAAATATGCCGCGAGTAAAGCGACAGAAAAAAGCGAGACAAACGAAAAAACAATTAGAAAAAGTAAATGCTGACCGTATTGTGCCGGTTAAAAATCCAAAAGCTAGAAATGCTGGAAAGCAAAGAAAGAATAAATAAATCTACATAAAATGAGCCTCACCACATTATTGTGCTGAGGCTCGTTTTATTTTTCTTCTTTAGCAAGTTCTTTGGCAATCCTTTCACTTTTATAAATTAAGTGTTGGTCCGTTAAAATCGGAAACTCAACATAGAAGATCGATCCTCTTTGATAGACAGACTCCACCCGAATTTTTCCGTGGTAGCCTTCTACTAATTGTTTAGCGATACTTAACCCTAAGCCATTACCACCTTTGGCACGCGCTCGTGCTTTATCCACTCGGTAAAACCTTGAAAAAACACGCTCTTTATCTTCTGCTGTCATTCCTTCTCCAAAATCTTGGACAGCAATTTCAACCTTATTCATGGTTTGACTGACTGAAATATGTATCTCCGGACGATCTGTCGAATATTTCACAGCGTTATCAAGTAATATTACTAAGATCTGTTCAAAGTGATGATGATAAATATTGACATAAACTTTTTTACTTTTCTCATTATCTAAATAAAAATGAAAGTTTGGATATAAAATTTCAAAATTATGGTGGACTAGAGAAGCTGCGGTGGTGATTTCGGTTACTTCGTCTTTGTAATCCACGTCTACATGGTCTGCTCTTGAAAGGTCTAACATTTCTTGGACTAATTCCTTCATTCGTGTAATTTCTTGCAGCGAAGCAGAAATAGATTCATCTAAAACCTGCTGATCTTCTTTACCCCAGCGATTTAACATCTTTAAATGTCCTTCAACAATCGCTACCGGCGTTCTTAATTCGTGCGAAACATCTTCCACAAACTGTTTTTGACCCTTTACATAAAGCTCAATCTTATCGAGCAGTTTATTAACATGTAAACTTAAATCGCTCCACTCATCATTGGTTCGCGGTCGAACAACACGAACCTGAGAGAGAGTATCTCCTTCTAATAAATCTAAAGTGTTAATAACATAAGTTAAGGGCCTTAAAAAATAATGAGCGATTAAAAAGCCACATAATATTGAAATCAAAGTCGTTATTAGAAAACAACGAATCAAAAAATAATTTAACTTTTGAACATACGCTACTTTTGCCTCAGGTAGAACAATATATTGAACAATGCCTAATAATTCTTGATTAATACGACTCGAAATCCGACTAGAGCCGATTAGATAATTCTTTCCTTTTATATTTTGCCTTTCAAGCTCTTTACTAGATGATCCAATAGGATATTGAAAATGCTGACTTTCATTTAATAACTTTTGTTCGGGACTATATAGGCGAATGATAGTTTGGTCGTTAGAATAGTGATCTATTAAAAACTTAACTTTTGTCTCACTATCTTGTTCTTTTTGGTCAAGGAATTGTTGAGCTTGGAAAGGCTGATCTTGGTCGGATAGCCCCTTAATTAAAAATTCAAATTGCATCTGATGACTTTCCTTTGATTGTTCATCGTACATTTGAATCGTTAACTGGCGATAGATTAAAAGTGAAATAAATGACAGCATAATCATTGCTAAGGATAAGAAAATACCCCATTTCCATTTAAGCGAAAGGGGTTGGTCTTTCTTAAAAGTAAAGACAGAAGATGATTTAGTTTCTGATGACATAGCCTGTACCACGAACCGTTTGAATATAAGATTCTTCTCCTGGAATATCGATTTTATTTCTCAAATAACGGATATAAACATCCACCACATTAGTTTCAACCTCGGATTTATAGCCCCATACTTGTTCTAATAAGACATCTCGTGGCATAACCATATTGATATTTTCCATTAAAAAGACTAATAATTCGTATTCTCTTTTAGTTAAATCAATTAACTCACCTTGTCTTTTCACCATACGGCTTGATTTTTCAACCACTAAGTCCCTAAATTTTAGATAAGGTTGATTTTGAGTTCTTGATTCATCTTCAGTCTCGATTCGACGGAAAAGTGCTCTGAGTCTGGCTAATAATTCTTCAATGGCAAATGGTTTAACGATGTAGTCGTCTGCTCCTTGGTCAAGACCTGAAACACGATCAATGACAGAATCTCTAGCCGTCATAATAATAATAGGTACATCTTTAACTGGACGAATACGGCGTACAACTTCCAACCCATTTAATTCAGGTAACATTAGGTCAAGTAAAATAACATCCCACTTTTCTTCTAAGGCCTTTTCCAAACCACTGCGCCCATCATAACAGATAGCTGTTTCATAGCCTTCATGTTGAAGCTCAAGCTCAACAAAGCGAGCTAAGTTCTTCTCATCTTCAACAATTAAGACACGTTGATTTACATTTTTTACCATGCGAACTTCCTCCTATAGACTTAACTTACTAACCAATTAACGTTTATTAAGGTCTTAGACTATTGGTCTACTCTTTCTTCACGCGATTCATCCCAAATGAAATGGTAGCTGCCAACTTTATCCACACGTTCATAAGTATGCGCTCCGAAATAATCACGCTGTGCTTGAATTAAATTAGCTGGAAGTACTTCACTACGATACGAGTCATAATAAGCAATTGCGCTTGAAAATCCAGGAACAGCAACACCCGCTTGAACTGATAAAGAAACAATTTCGCGAACACTTGATTGATACTGATTAGTGATTTGAGTGAAGAAATTATCTAATAAAAGGTTATCTAATTCTCTATTACGATCAAAAGCATCAGAAATATCTTGCAAAAAGCGCGCACGAATAATACACCCTGCACGGAAGACACGGGCAATTTGGCTATAATTTAAATCCCATTGATATTCTTCGGAAGCGCTGCGATATTCTGCAAACCCTTGAGCATAGGACATAATTTTTGAAAAATAAAGTGCCTGACGAATTTTCTCTATCCACTGTTTACGATCCTTTTGGAAGCTAGAAGTATCATGCGAAGGTCCTTGAATAATTTGAGAAGCCTTAACACGTTCTTCTTTTAAAGCAGAGATAAAGCGCGCATAAACCGATTCTGTAATTGTAGGTAAGGGAACGCCTAAGTCTAAAGCTGATTGCGAGGTCCATTTTCCAGTCCCTTTATTACCAGCTTTATCAATAATCATTTCAACCATTGGTCGCTTGCTTTCAGGGTCTTTTTCCTTAAGAATCTTGGCGGTGATCTCGATTAGATAGGAATTTAATTCTCCTTGGTTCCATTCCTCAAAGACTTGAGCAATCTCATCTGCAGACATTCCTAATAATTTATCCATGATTGCATAGGATTCGGCAATTAATTGCATATCACCATACTCAATACCATTATGAACCATTTTAACATAATGACCGGCACCATTTGCTCCCATATAAGCTACACAGGGTTCTTGATCAGCTGGTGCTTTTGCCGCAATTTCTTTTAAGATAGGCTCAACTAATTCATAGGCTTCTTTTGGTCCACCAGGCATTAAGGCAGGACCATGTAAGGCACCTTCTTCCCCACCAGAAACTCCCATCCCAATAAAATGTATGCCAGAGTCAGCTAAAGTTTCTGCTCTTCTCATAGTATCTTTAAAGAAGGTATTCCCTCCATCGATTAAAATATCTCCTTGGTCTAAAAGAGGTAAAAGTGATTGGATTGTAGAATCAGTCGCTTGACCTGCTTTTACCATTAACAAGATACGGCGAGGCTTTTCAATTGATTGAACAAAGGATTCCAAGTCATAGCTAGCTACTAAATTTTTATCTTTATTTTCGTTTATGGCTGCTTCTGTTTTAGACTGTGAGCGATTATAAATTGCTACACGATAACCTCTACTTTCAATATTTAACGCTAAATTCTTTCCCATTACAGCCATTCCAACTACACCAATTTGAGCTAATGTCATCTAATTATCTCCTTCACTTTCATGATTATCTCATTCTAACAAACTTTTAACTTGAATTAAAGTTAACTTAATAAAGACAAATTGCATTTTATAGGCGTTTGCGTTACACTATTTTTATCAATGGATAGGAGGTTCCAGCCAATGAAAGCCAACAAAAAAAAGAAAAGTAAATACGATCGACGTATAAAAATCTTTTCGATTATTATGGTGATTACCATGTTAGCTGGTGTCATTTTTAGTCTCGTAATTTCTTTTTTTCATTATAAAGGATAATAGGAATGAAGTGGATTCTGCCACTTCATTTTTTATTGATTCGATTTGGTTTTCCCAAACCATTTTTCCATTCCACCCTTTAGAATAAAGACTTGGTCATATCCATTCTTTCTTAATATATTAGCAGCTCTTGAACTTAAAAAATAATTATCATCCACTAAATAAACAGGAATATCTTTTCGAATTTCACTAAAACGCATTTTAAATTGCGACATTGGAATACTTCTAGCTCCTAAAATATGACGTGCATCAAATTCTCCCGCTTCACGAACATCCACCACTTGGACTTTGCGAATAATTTCATTTAATTCTCCACTAGCGACCAATTGGGCTGATCGTTTGCGCATTATCCAAAGGCTTACCCAGAAAATACCATAAACTAAAAGAACAGTTACAATTATCCACAAAAACAGTTCAAATATACTCATCATTATTTCCTACTTTCTTTTACTAAAATTAAATAAGCTGCTCCTAAAATTCCGGCGTCATTGCCTAATTCAGCTAAGCTTATTTGTGTTTGATCTTTGATAGGTTGAAAAACAAATTTTTGATATTGTTTTTCAATGGATTCCTTAAGGGAGTCTCCAGCCTTGGAGATACCCCCTCCGATAACAATCTGTTGCGGATTGAGAATGTTTGCTAAGTATGAACAAGCTAAGCCTATGTATTTTGAAAAGTTTTCAAAAATTTCCAGAGCAAAGTCATCATTAGCTTTTACTGCTACCATTAAATCCTCAGCTTCAACCACTTGGCTAGCTTGGAACATTTGGTACAAAGAAGATTGGCCTTGATAATCTTTAGCAAGAAGTTGACCCAAGTTATTGAGACCTTTGGCTGAAGCAATCGCTTCTAAGCATCCCTTTTTACCACATGAACAAGGAAAACGATCGGTAAAGTCCACTGTTATATGGCCAATTTCTCCCGCTGAACCCGAAGCTCCTTTAATCAAACGATTTTGGCAGATAATTCCTCCTCCAACTCCTGTTCCTAAAGTTAACATTGCTAAATCACTGCAACCCTTGCCTGCTCCTTGCCAGAGTTCACCAAGAGCAGCTGAATTAGCATCATTAATGATCATAAAGGGAAGGTTGATTGCTCTTTCAAATTGGCTTTTAACGGGATGAGGGTGTACCCAATTTAAATTATAGGCTCCCTTAACTGAACCATCTTCTAAAATAGTGCCCGGACTACCCATTCCAATGCCTAGGTAATCTTCTGCTACTTCTTGTCTTTCTTCTAATTTGTTTTGAATAGATTCGATAATCGAAGGAACAATTTTTTGACCTTTATTTTGAGTCATGGTTGGTATTGACCATTTTTCAATAATTTGACCTTTTTGTGAAATAATGGCCATTTTAGCACTCGTTCCACCCAAATCGATGCCGATAATCTTTTTCATATACAGCCTCCTAGCGATAGTTAAAAATTTTACCCATAATTAAGAGAGCAGTCAAAATAAATATTCCCCAAAAAACCCCTGATCTTATCTTCTTATCAACACTGGCATGCAATCGGTGACCTAGACCTAAGACTAAGGTCGTCATACCACCGTATACCGCTCCACCAAAATGTCCCCACTGATCAATCCCTTGAGAAGAAAAACCAGTAATGACATTCAAAATAATTAACAGTGAAAAATTAATGGCTCTTTGCCTTAAAACAATCATATTGGGATACATTTTCGCTAAGACAATATAAGCTAGAAACAAGCCGAAAATACCTGTCGAAGCACCTGCTGAAACATTGTCATTAAAGGCAAAAGAAAATACATTGCCCCCAAAACTAGCAAGTAAATAAATTATTAAAAAGCGTCCGTGTCCAAGAATTTTTTCTAAGTCTTGCCCTATAAAATAAAGAGAAAGGTTATTAAAAAGCAAGTGTTCAAAACCAATATGTATAAAGCTTGGTGTAATTAATCGCCACCATTCTCCACCATAAAGAATTAATTCATTGGACTTCGCTCCCGTTTTTATTAAAGCCTCTAAGGATGTTGTTGTTTGAAATCTTATTAACATATAAATGAAGACCATTAAGTTGATCGCTACTAAGGAATAAGTAACGAAGGGTAAGGCTAAAATACGTCTCTTTTTCATATTTGAAACTCCTTTAATAATTTGAAGTCCATTATACACTAAGTAGCTATTTTTTCCTATTGAGCCTAATTCAGTTAAAAATAAAAAGTCTAGGTCATTAATGGCCCAGACTTTCATAAAAATTATTTTTTAACTTCACGGTGTAATGTTACCTTACGATCTCTTGGGCAGTACTTTTTAACTTCCAGACGATCAGGATTGTTACGTTTGTTTTTATTAGTTAAGTAATTACGTTCACCGCATTCAGTACATTCTAAATTGATGTTTACGCGCATGATTTTCCCTCCAAACTAAAAAATATTTACTCTTCCAAGAACAGCACTATAAGATTATACCATTGTTTCTAAAATTTAGCTATGGTTTTTTATTGATAATAATAAGCTCCATGAGTTAACTGGCTAGCAATTTCATGAATGGTCATATCAGAGTTCAATTGATATTCGCCTGTTTGAATTAATGAAGATAATTGCCATTGTTCGATAAGGTTTTGAAACTCTTGAGCGGAGGTAATATATCCTTCTGTTTCTAATCGCTGAGAAATCTGACTAGCATTCTCTCCTTGACGAATTACAAAGGCTCCTTCAGCAGAAGCTTGGTTATTATCTTCACTTGCAGTTTCATCATTAGAATCTATGGATTCATCTTGTTCTTCAGTATTATCACTCTCATCTCTCAGTGACTCTAAATAATCAATTGATTCTCTTTGTTTAGCAACCTTTTCTGTTAAGGATTCGTTATCGGTGGTCACTTTTTCTAATTGTTTTTTTAAGTTTTCATTATCGCCTGTTAGTTTTTCTAAACTGGCTTCACTTTCTTTAACCTTGTCTTTTAATTGCCTGGTTTCTTGCCCATCAAGTAAGCTAGGTAAGGTCACTCCCTCGATTGGCACATACCCTTGAACAAAGGTAGCATAAACAGCCGTTAGTAAACTGGCAATTAGAAGCCCCACCCCTAATGATCTTAATTTTTCTTTTTTCATATTAAACCTCCTAACTAGCGGTTTTCAATATATTCATCGATCACGTATTGAATGGTTACGAGCTCTTCATCAACCTCATCTTCAATTTCTTTTAAGGTATAACCTTGTGAATAGTAACGAATGATGTCTTCGCGATTGCGATCATTGACATCATAATTGACACGCGGTTGAACCACTTCTTCTGCAACTTCAAGAGCTTCATGCTCTTCAACTGCTTCAATTGCTTCAAATTCTTCAGCATCTTCTTTGGGTGCAAAATAAACATCTTGAGCTGTTAAAGGCTGCATAAATTCTTCCTCAACACTTTCAATGGAAGTATCTTCCACCTTGAGTTGATTAATCGAATGTTGTAACTGTCTGATTTTTTCTGCGTGATCTTCAAGCTTTTTATTTAAGCTTGCATTACCTGTAGAGTCTTTGGTAAACAAAGACATCACCAAGACAATAATTGCCAGCACCAATAGAGCCAGTACTAAAATCCAAATATCCATTATTTCACCTCATCTATTTTTTCTCAGTTTAGCAAACCTTTGTGAAGATTTAAATAAATCTTTCTGAAAATTTAACCCTAATTAAGGCGAAGTTAAATTTTTCTTATTCTTATAATCAATAATAGTCTCTCTAGTGGCTGATTTCAATTCAAAGTAAGCATTATACACGTCCCGTGCTATTCGAGTGGCTTCACCACCGTATGAAGACTGGTTAAGGTAAGGGACAATCACGCTAATAGCTATCTCAGGATCATCAAAGGGTGCATAACCAATGTAAGTACCATTTATAACAGGATCATTTTTTGCATATTGAATAGGTCCTGCATAGAAGGCTTCTGTCGTTCCCGTTTTCGACCCTACTTGAAAAGGATAATCCTGCAAATAAAATGAAGCAGTTCCTTCTTGGGTATGGGAAACCATTCGCATTCCTTCTTGAATTCTTTGCATTTGGGCAGGTTCATTTTGAATGACATTCATTAACTTTGGTGGAATAGTGGTAACAATCCCACCTAATTGACCGTTTTTATCAGTTCCGCGAACTTCTTTAACCAATCTAGGTGAATAACGTTTGCCGTTATTAGCTATTGTAGAGACATATTGAGCCATCTGTAACGGTGTGTATAAGTCGAATTGACCATACGATAAATCAAGTGCTGAAACTAACATATTACTAGCAGGTGTATATCCCGTTGATTCATTGGGGAGGTCGATACCAGTCTTAGTTCCCAAGCCAAATTCAGCAAAGTTCCTTCTCAAAATATCGATGGTCCGAGGATTAATATTCAATCGTCCCTCTTCTTCATAATTGTATTGCCCACCGATACGCATGGCTAACTTAATCATGTAAATATTTGAAGAACGTTGCAATGCAATCATATCATCAATAGGAATTTGCCCTGTTCGATTGAATAGGGATGTTTTCTCTTGAGAAGCTTGGAATTTTAATGGTTCATCAACAATTACATTATCTGTTAAAGAAATAACGCCTTCTTTATAACCCATTGAGATCATGGCAGGCTTGACACTAGACCCCATACCGTAGGATGTGTTAATGGCTCCTAAAGCGTCATCAACAATTTGCTCACGATTATAGGTATCATTTTTTTTATCATAAGCATATCTCTTACCGGAAATGCCTAATACTTCACCATTTTTTGGATTTAAGGCTACCACATAAACTCGATCATTTAATCCCTGTTCGGCTCCCATATTAACTAAACTGCTTTCAACAATCTCATCTAACTTAGCTTGAAAATCTGTATTGATAGTTAATACCAGATTGTTTCCTTTTGAACCTTCGTAGACTTTATCATTTTTTAGAATATCATCTTTAGCATCTGTCACAATATTAAAAACTGATTTAGAGCCTTTTAAAATCGATTCATATTGCTTTTCTAAATAAGAAATTCCGATTCGATCATTCATAGCATAACCTTTAAGCAATAATTCCTTAGCGTCTTCTCTTGGAATACCGCGCTCTTCAGTCGAAACTTGTCCTAGGATAGAACGAAGCATATCCTTTTTAGGATAAACTCTTTGCCAATCAGTCCCAATTTGAATGCCGGGTAAGTTTCTTAAGTTTTCACTCACCCTAGCTATTTCTTCTTGGGTAACATTTTTATTTTTTATCGTAACGGTCGATAACTCGTAAGCAGCTGCCATACGTTTATAGATGGCAATAATTTTTAATTCGGCTTCCGAAAATTCTAAATCTTCGTCTTCAACTTTTGATAATTGAGCTTCATAAGCCTGACTGCCTGATAAAAGCAGTTCCTCATCATTTAAACGTTTACGAATTTCGTCGATATTATTTACGATAAAATAATCTTTCTTATCTCTTTCGGTAACTCCTTGAGTTGGTAATTCAATTAAAGAGGCTAACTGAGTAGCAATTTTAATAAGATCTCCATTATCTACCCTCGAGGCACGATCTCTGGTAAAGAGAATAGCTCGTTCCGGTTGATTACCGACAATCACATCACCTTGGCTATCATAGATCATTCCACGAGGCACAGCCCCCGTTGAAATGGTTGATTCGGTTCGTTGAACCATTTTAGTAAGACTTTCTCCTTTATATAGTTGCAAATAGCCCAGACGAATAAAAAGGGCTGTAAAAGCTAAAAAGGCTGTAAAAAATAAAAGATTTAATCGCCTAGGTATATGTGAACGCTTCTTTTTTTTATTTTTATTTAATTTTTTAGGCATCTTCATCATACTTTCTGTAATCTATTTCTAAAGTCTAAGTTATTATAGCAAACTATACCTCAAGTTGAAACTTTATCCGTTAAGTCATAAATTAACATTTATTATTTTGTGATTTTATCACTATTTTTTGCTAAGATAGATAAGCAATGTTTCAAGAAAAAGGAGTTTTTTCGTGAAAATTAAAAGTAGAAAATATTTTATTTTAGTGAATATATTTATTAGCTTCTTAATAGCAAGTATGTTAGCCTATTTGATGAAATTTATTCCCATAGGAGATCAACAAGAACGTACCCTGCTCACCGTTGATTTAAGCCAGCAATACATCGATTTTTTCAGTTTGTATCAACGAGCACTCACAGAAAATCCTAGACTCTTCCTTTATTCTTTTGAAAAAGGAATTGGTGGTGAGATGATTGGCTTATGGGCGTATTATTTAATGAGTCCCTTTAATCTGATTTTACTATTTTTTAAAACTGAAAATTTAGATTTCGCCATTCTATTTTTAACCCTCATAAAACTGCTAGCCATTTCGGCCAGTTTTTATTATTTTGTTGAAAAAAAATACACCATCCAGCCAGTCATGAATATAGCTTTTAGTCAAGCCTATACCTTCATGTCTTATACCATGGCCTACCAACTGAATATCATGTGGTTAGATGGATTATTCTGGTTACCACTAATTGCACTAGGTCTAGATTATCTACTCAAAGAGAACAAACCGCTTCTTTATGTTTTTAGTTTAGCGATTGCAATGATCAGTCATTATTACATAGCTTATATGATTTCGATCTTTTTAATGGGTTATAGTCTTTTTGTCATTTTCGAAGATGAGAAACACCTTTCAATCAAAAAAGTTTTTTCGCAATACTTTTCTTTTATAAAATATTCACTGCTTTCAACCGGATTGTCAGGACTCTTTTTACTCCCTACTTTTATTTCAACTCTGAGCAGCAAAAATGCTCATAAGAAAGGATCCTTCGATTTTATTTTTGATTGTTCAAGTGAACACTCCTTGATGGATTTACTGGCCAAAAACTTTATCGGTGCTTTTAATTTTAATCAGTTATCCAACGGTTCAGCCAATTTTTATGTGGGCATGACTGTGGTAGTTCTTCTTATCTTATACTTTCTCTCAGCTAAGATAAGAATGAAAGAAAAACTAATCAGCTTTATGTTATTAGTCTTTTACTTTGCCTCCTTTACTTTCACTAATTTAGATAAGGCATGGCACCTTGGTCAATTTCCGATTTGGTATCCTTCTCGTTTTTCATTCTTAGTTTCATTCTTTTTATTAATTTTAGCGATTCGCTCTTATAAATACGTTCATAAGATCAGACTCTATCAAATACTCACCATAGTTTTTTCTTTAACAGTCTTTTGTTTATTTTATTTTTTGAATGATAATTATAGCTTTTTAAGTGATGCAAAAATCTTTTATAGCCTCATCTTCATGCTCTTAATTAGTTTTATTTTCTATCTTAATCGCAAGCCCAATAAGGGGTTGCTTTTCCTAATACTCCTTCTAACATGTGGAGATATGACTCTAAACGGTTACTTCATTTTGTCATCTAATGATCATTATGTGCAACCTTCTCGATTTAAAGATTATATTGCCTTATTGGATGAGATGATTGCCCCTGTTCAACCTAAAGAAAATGAATTCTATCGCATCCATAAGACCTTTAATCGAACAAAAAATGAATCCTTTTTCGCTAATTATCCTAGCGTCAATCATTTTGGATCAACCTTAGAGGCTTCTACTAGCCAACTGTATGGTTATTTGGGAATTCCACACACTAGTAATTCCATTTATTACACCAGTGGGACCCTGTTTACCGATGATTTTTTGAATATTCGCTACCTCATCGATATCACCTCCAATACAAATATGTATGCCACGGTTGAAAGTTACGCTTTATATCGAGAAGTCAGCGATTTTGATATTCGAGCGCATCAAAAACTCAAAAAAGAAAAGCGCTATGTCTACTATAAAAATCCGAATGTTTTGGGACTAGGAATGGAAGTATCTCCTGTGGTTATAAAAGCTAAGTTTAAAAAATATAAGCCCATTGAAAATCAAGAAATCTTATTAGACTTGCTGAACTTTGACGGTGAAAAGCTACAATTCTTTGAACAAAAAAAATTCAAAAAAATTGATTATCTAAATCTGAATGTGACCAATAAAGGAGATGGGGACTTCTATACCTATAAAAAAGAAAATCCCAAAAGGGATGCTTCTTTTGCCCTATCCTTTGATACTGAATCAAACAATCCCTTTTATTTTACTTTTCCTAATCATTTTTCTAACAACAGAGTTGAACTTATACTAGATAGTAAGCCTTATGAGTTTTATTCGCCTACTAACAGCCGCCAAATTATGGATGCGGCTTTTAAAAAATCAGGTAAAGAACATTCACTTAGAGTTAAGTTAAAGAAAAACACTTTTAAAGCCAACCTTATAAATCTCTATGAATTCAACCTTAAAAACTATCAGCAGTTAATCACAAAAAGAAAAAATAAGTCTCTAAAAATTACTTCTTTTGAAGAAAATACTTTGGAAGGCCAAATTAATATTGAGCAAGAAGAAGGATATTTGCTGATGACATTGCCTTATGATCCTTATTGGCATGTTAAAGTGGACAATCAGTCTGTAGAAGCCCTTCCAGTTTTAAATGATACTTTAATGGCTATTCCAATGACCAAAGGTAAACATACAATTAAGATGACTTATTTCCCCGACTCTATCTATTATGGTGGCTTGGTTAGCTTTCTAGCTATTGCTTTATTAATAGTAGATCAAAACAAATTTCGCCATAAAAATAAATAATTCATGTTATAATAAATATAGGCGTCCAACTTGCATAATGCTGAATAGTTGGATAAGATAGCTCTATTAAATTATAGAATAAAGGATGTTTTATTTGAAAAAATTATTTTTTATCCTTA
Source organism: Facklamia sp. P12955 (assembly GCF_050409565.1). NCBI lineage: Bacteria > Bacillati > Bacillota > Bacilli > Lactobacillales > Aerococcaceae > Facklamia > Facklamia sp. P12955. The sequence continues at coordinate 29,020 of NZ_JBNUPF010000002.1, read as the reverse complement.
AAAATGGCTTGAATAATCCACGCTTTTATATCGAGAGCCTCAATGTCAAATGGAAGCAAGTATTAGTCCTTCCTTTAATTATCACCATTTTAATGGCTTTGAATTTTGGAAAAGCCCTTTTTCCAACACTGCGATCCATTCAAACAGATATTAATGAAAGCATTAATTATCTACCTGATTTCCACATTAATGCGGGTGAACTCCAACTTAATGAAGGCGAGAAAGCTCTATATTATGAATCACGACAATTTCAATTAATTATAGACGATCAGTTGACCAATCTTTCTGAAGGAGAAGGTTTAATTTTAAAGTCAGTAGATAATAGAGACCCTCAATTGACGAGCACCTTCAACTTGTTACTAGTTAAAAACCAAATACTGGTCTATACACCCGAAAATGGTCAGGTTTTTGCCTTTAATCATGATATGGTCACTAATAAAGAAAATCTAGCGGCCGTTTTGACTTATGCTAGTCAATTTAGTTTAACTCAACTCTTCTTTACTATAATAATGACTTGGATAGCCGCGGTCTTCGCTCACTTTTATTTTCTAGTTATTACCTCTTTATTAACCGGTATCTTGAACATGCGTTTAAACTTTCCTTTACCTTTTATGGTGCGAATGAAGTTAGTTATGGTTTGTTCTTTTGTGCCAATCTTAATGATAGAAATCATTCAATTATTATGGTCAGGCTTTTATGTTCCTTTCTATCTCTTTGTGGGCCTAACACTCTTTATTATCTACCATACTTTTAAACAACATACTCTCTTCATGCATCAATTGTTATCTCATATGGATATCAACATTATCAAAGAAGAAGATATTAAAACAGATGAAGACAAAAAGGACTCCTAATTCAGGAGTCCCTTAATTTGTCTTATTTTTTCGTTCTTGTCTAGCTCTCAATTTATTTTTACGTCGGCCAACTGAGCGTTTATGCTCTTTTATTTCTTGCTTCAGTTTATTTTTATAGCCCGGCTTGACTTTAGTCTTCTTAGCGCGATTAATTAATTGTTTCACCTTAGGATCTTGTGTTTTTTCTTGTGTATTCTTGCGAACGGAGCGTCGACTCCGATGATCAACTTCTTTTAACTCACCCTTACTATATTTGACTTCAGTAAATTTAATACCCTTGGCTTCTAAGCTCTCAATAGCCGCTTCATCGTCAGGCCCCATAAAGGTATAGGCTGTGCCGGTTAAGTCATTTCGCGCTGTTCGACCGACACGATGGACAAAGAATTCTAAGTCCTTTGGCAATTCGGTATTAATAACGTGCGAAACACCTGGAATATCAATTCCTCTGGCCGCAAGATCAGAAGCCACCACATATTGAAACTCTAGATTTCGAATTTGTTTCATTAAACGATTTCTTTCTCTTGGTTGCATGCCACCATGAATGGTGGCTATCTTTAAGCCCTTGCTTTTTAAAAATTCACTTAAGTCATCGGCATAATTTCTAGTATTACAAAAAACAATTGCTAAATAGGGCTGACCCATTGTTAATAGATTATAGACCATTTCCTCTCGTTTGATCCCTTTGATATCAATTAAGTAATTTTCCACTTGGTCAGTTAGCACTTGCTTCGGTTTAATCGTAATCTCTTTGGGTCCGGTCATGTATTTATTTAAGAACACTGCTACCTGCTGAGGAATCGTAGCAGAAAAAACCATCATTTGCAGATTCTCTGCCATTCTAGAAGCAATTTCATCGACAATTGATAAAAAACCCAAATCAAAAGTCATATCCGCTTCGTCCACAACCATCGTCTTAGCTGTTTGTACCCATAAAGCATTGGCTTGCATCAGATCAAAAATTCGCCCTGGCGTTCCAATTACTAGATGCGGTTGTTGGTTGGCTAATTTATCTATCTGTCTTTCCTTATCCGTTCCACCTATAAAACGTGAAATTCTGATACTCTCACTTTGATCACCTACTAATTCCGTCGCAAATTCATAAATTTGATTGGCTAATTCACGACTAGGAGCTGTAATAACTGCTTGAACTTTTTGATCGCTAGGATCTAATTGCTCCAATAACGGAATAAGAAAGGCATGTGTTTTTCCTGACCCAGTTTGAGACTTTACAATAAGGCTCTCGCCTTTTAAGGCAAGAGGGATCACTTCTTCTTGCACCGGGGTCAACTTTTTAAATGATATTCTATCCAGTGCTTGCTTAATAAATGCTTTTATATTTAATTCATTAAAATTCATATATTTCTCCTCTATATATTCTTTTGCTTATAATAACGTCATTCGTAAAAAAGTATACCATAAAGCTATCTGATAAAATATGACGGATTCTTAATCTTGAATCCAAGATCTAATTTGATATAATAAAAACTATGTAAAAATGGAGGCATCATAAAGATGAAAGAATATCGCTTAATTATGACTATTTTTGGGGCTAGTGGTGACTTAGCCCACCGTAAATTATACCCTGCCCTTTATCAATTATATAATAAAGGCTTTTTAGCTGACCATTTTGCAATAATTGGGACCGCTAGACGAGCATGGGACGATGAATTCTTTCGTCAAGTGGTTAAAGAAAGTCTTTCACAAGCTAAACAAGCGAATGAGAACATTGAAGATTTTCTCTCGCATTTTTATTATCAAGCTAATGATGTAAAGGAAAGTCGACAGTATAACCAACTTAAAAAGCTATCTCTTTCTCTCTCAGAAAAATATCAAACTCAAGGAAATCAGATTTTTTATATTTCTTTATCTCCTAAGTTATTCCCAGTTATTACCATTCAATTAAAAAATCAAGGCTTACTCACTGACCAGGGATATAACCGACTAATTATTGAAAAACCTTTTGGATATGATGAAAAAACAGCTGAAGAATTACAGACTCAGTTAACTCAGTCCTTTGATGAAAATCAAATTTATCGAATTGATCATTATCTAGGTAAGAGTATTGTCAATCAAATTCTACCCATTCGGATGAACAACTTTCTCAGCCAATTCCTATGGGATCCAGCCAATATCGACCACATTCAAATCACTTTAGATGAAGAAATTGGAGTCGAAGATCGTGGAGCCTATTATGAAACTAGTGGGGTCAGTCGCGATATGATCCAAAATCATGCCCTGCAATTATTAACCTTGATCACTATGGACCTACCTGCTAATAGGAGTAATGAGGCTTTAAGGCAGAAAAAAATTGATCGATTGAAACAATTGAAACACTATGCTGACTTAGAAGTTTTAAAAAAACATGTGGTACGTGGGCAATACATACAAAGTGAAGACCAAAGTCACGTAGCTTACCGTCAAGAAAAAGACGTTGCCAGTGACTCGACAACCGAAACCTATATGGCTTTAAAAATAGCCATTGAGCAAGATAAATGGGCAAACACCCCCATCTATTTGCGCTCAGGTAAGCATCTTAATAATAAACAGACCGATATTAAAATAATCTATAAGAAGCAAGCTGAAAATGTTCCAGCTAACTATTTACAAATTGAATTAGCTCCTCATGCTGGCATTCGTTTGTGCTTATCCCAGTCTGATTCTACCCATCGTAACGAAATTAAAGAGCTCAATTTATGCTATCATCTTCCACGAGAACTTACCAAGGTTATACCAGGTGACTACGAAAAATTACTTTTTGACTGTATGAACGGCGACCTGAGTAATTTCGCTCACTACCTAGAAGTCAAGTATGCTTGGCAATTTATCGATTCCATTCATGCTCTATGGCAAGAAGAAAAAGATCCCGATTTGGCTTTCTACCCTGCCCAGTCTAACGGACCAGAAGCAGGTGACTATCTGATCGAAAAGGACAATCGCTCATGGTTTAATGAATAACAAAACAAAATAAAGATCCTTTCACTTTAACCTGTACTAGGCACTGCCCCCAAATAGTGAGGCAAACATAAAAACACCTCCGTTGAATTCGTGTGAAATGAATTTAATGGAGGTGTTTGATTAGGGTTAATCACCTAGCTTACTCTGCAGAAACAAAATCGAAATGTATTGAAATGAAAAATGAAGGCCGGACTAATAAACAAATAATAGATGAATGAAACATTAAGAACACATCTCAAGTAAAAACTTGCTGGCCTTGGGACCGTTAAAGTCAAACCTAGCGCTTCAATCAAGCTGGAGGTAAACAATAGACTTATGGCAAAGGATTAGAAGAACTTAGCGAGATAGATCCACTCAAAATCAAATTAAAACGTCAACAAGCAGCCTAACAAAGGTGTTTTTTATTCTGTCCCATTTATGGGGTGCAGTGCCACGTTAAAGGGAAAAAACTTTTTATCGATTAGATTATTAAATGTTTTGATCTTTTAAAAACTGAGCATTAACTTTAATCATTTGATCAATTAGCTCTTTTTTCTCTTCATCATCATAAACATTGGCTCCCGAAGCCATTTCATGACCACCGCCATTAAACTGGATCGCTACTTGATGAATATTTGGGCCTTTTGAGCGAATACGTGCACGATACTCTCCATGTGAGTCTTCTTTTTCAATAAAAATAACCCATGTTAATACTTCTTTTAAACGTCCTGGTAAATTGGTAACCGCATTGGTTCCATCAACCGTCATTCCTCTTTGAATTAAATCTGCTTGTTTCAAGGTCATTGTTGCTACTCCCTTTTCATACAATTCAATTTGATCAATGGCAAATGATTGGAAATTCAATTCATTGAGTGATAACTCATTCATCTTGCGGTTAATTTGAGTATTTTCAGCTTGATGAGCCATCAAATAAGCTACTGCCTCAAAGGTTGCTTGAGTGGTATTTGAATGGAGGAACCGTCCTGTATCACCGACAATGCCCGCATATAGGAATGTAGCAGCTTGTGGTGAAAGGGTCAATTGACCTTGAGAATGCATGATCATTTTAGTAATGAGTTCTGCAGTTGAAGAACTTAGAATTTCAACAATTTCCAATTCAGCAAAGTGCTCAACTACCAGATGATGATCTATTTTGATTAAAGTATTATTTTGAATGTGATCATTTCCGTCAATCCGTTCAAAAACTGGTGTATCTAAAATAATTACCAAAGCATCTTCATAATCCTGTCTGTCAACATTATCCATACGGCCCAACCACTCAATCCCCTTGCCCATCTTGCCAGCAGCTAGGACAGTCTTATCTGGAAAATTATGTTTGATTGTGGCCTTCAGCCCTAATTGTGAACCAATCGCATCTGGATCTGGATTGATGTGTCGATGAATAATAATACGATCATATTGATCAATTAGACTTATTAACTTTTCGATTAAGCTTTGCTTAACTGTCATTAGTTAGACTCCTTCTGTCTTTTATTTACCATTTGTGAACCAACTGTTGCTTGAGCGACCAGAATATTTTCAACAAAAACTTTCACTTGAGAAATTGCCGAACGTCGATTGTAGTTAGAAATTTCAACTTGAAATTCAATCAAGTTTCCTAATTGAATAAATGTGAAATAATTAAGATTAAGTGATTCAAGAATATTATTATGACCTGTTAAATCCTTTACCTTGATAATTGCAACTTGGGCAATCAACTCGCAAAGCCCTCCATAGGATAAAGTCCCCAAAGTATTAACCATCTGGGGTTGGACCTCAAACTGATAATCATAACGATTTTTAAAATCATTACGGTTAACTTCAACCAAGTGTTTTAACAGATCGTGTTCGAAGGTATTAGCTGTTTGTGGTTGCTGTTGAATATTTTGTAAGGCCTTCATAACATCTTGGCGAGAAACGACACCCAAAAGTTGCAAGTTGTCAGCAACAACGGGAATCATTTCAATATCTTCCCAAATCATCTTATATGAAACAGATGCTAAACTCATATGCGGCTTAACAGTAATGACATTTTTACTCATCGCCCGTTCAATTGAAACACTGTTACCTCTTCCCATTAAATCATTAGCAGTTACGACTCCTACTAAACGCTTATTGGTCACCACTGGGAATCTTGATAAACCAGTTTCACTCGATTTCTTCTTAAAATTCTCAATAGTATCTGAAGGCTCCAATGATACCGTTCTTTCAATAGGAGTATAGACTTCTTCAACTGTTACAATTTCTTGCTTAATCATTTGCTCGTTGATTGATTGATTGATTAATGAGGCAACAGTATAAGTATCATAACTAGTCGTTATAATGGGTAGCTCTTCTTGGTTTGCTAGTCTTATAATATCGTGGTCTGTTTTAAAGCCACCTGTTATTAATACAGCGATACCATTCTTTAGGGAGTGTCGGTGAACTTCAGACCGATTACCAACAATAATCAGGGTCTGACTTTCAAAATATCGCTCCATAGCTTGCAAGGTCATCGCTCCAATAATGAATTTGGTCAGGGGTTTATCCAGTCCTTTTTCCCCCCCTAAGACCTCGCCATCAATTAGAGGGATTATATCACCAAAGGTTAAATGGCCGACTGATAAGTGATTTTTCTGTTCAATACGTATAGTCCCTACCCGTTCAATAGTCGAAACAAGTCCCTTTTCTTCAGCATCTTTGATAGCACGATAAGCAGTTCCCTCACTCACTTGCAATTGCTTAGCTATGCCTCTGACAGAAATTTTGTTTCCTATGGGCAAGGATTGAATGTATTGGATAATGCGTTCATGCTTAGTTCCCAAAGAATCACCTCAAAATCTTATTTATTAATAATATATCTTAAAGCCACATCTAAAATCATTTTAATCACAAAACCTACCATAAAACTCATGGTTGCTAAGTCTGTATTGCCTTCTGTTTGTGATTCTGGAATTAATTCTTCCACTTGAACGAAAATCATAGTCTTCAGCATAATGCAAGTGCGAAACAAACTGATCCATTAAGCGTAAGAAGACACCACCAACTAAAAAGCCAACTGCTGCTGGAAACCGTTCAGGAATTTTAAAACCAACACTGGCAAGTTATTCTAAAGCAGGAGCTAAAAGTAACCAGAAAGAAGCTGCCACCTTAATTTCACCTGCTAATCCCTGCATCATGGCTAGTAATTTATTGTCTACTTTCTTTACTAAAAAACAAAAGATGCAGCAAATACAGTACATAAACATGTTCCTATGCCGACTATACCCGACTGAAAGATGGGGTTCAGTTGAAGAAACCCTTCCATTTTATATCCTTCTATTAAATATCTAATTGAATGGGTAAGGGTTCACTTTGAGGGTCTAATAACTTGGATACTGAAATTCCTAATAAACGAATCTCTCTATTTGCCTCACCGTGATCTTCCCACAATTCTATAGCTTTATTCATTAATTGATAACGATCATTAATTGGATAGGCAAAGCTGTCTTGCCTGGTCACTGTTTCAAAATTACTGTAACGTATCTTAAGAGTGAGCGTTTGACAATATAAATCTTTAGCATTTAGATCTTGCGATATTTTCACTACTAGTTGGCGTACTTTTTCCTTAATAACCTCCTCATCTAAAAGGAAAGTTTGAAAGGTTTGTTCAGTTCCCATCGATTTTCTTTGCCGATTTTGACTGACAGGCACATTGTGAATACCTCGAACCTTAAAATAAAGTGAGTGTCCCATTTTTCCAAATTTAGCAATTAATTCTTCGAGTGAAAACTTTGCTAGGTCTGAGCCAGTTTTAATGTTATGGCTTTCAAAAATACTTAAAGACTTAGCGCCTACCCCATAGAAATCTTTAATTGGGAGCGCATGAAGAAAAGGTATGGCTTCATCCGGAGAAACCAAGGTAATACCATTCGGTTTATGAAAATCTGAAGCCAATTTAGCAATAAATTTATTATAAGAAACTCCTACTGAACAACTTAGATGAATTTCTTCATAAATTTGAGCCTGGATAAGACGAGCGATTTTTAAAGCTGATTCTTCCTTTATATGATTTTTCGATACATCCAAATAGGCTTCATCTAGGGATAGAGGCTCCACTTGGTCAGTGTATTGATAAAAAATTTTGCGAATTTCTTGCGAAACCGAGCGGTAATAAGCCATATTGCCTTTGATAAAAACAGCTTGAGGACAGCGCTTATAAGCTTCCAAAGAAGACATTGCAGAATGAATACCGTATTGACGCGCTATGTAATTACAAGTGGTCACAATCCCCCGTCCATTAGTTAATTTTGGATGTTTAGCAATAACTACAGGTTGATTGCTTAAGGACGGATTATCACGAATTTCAATGGAAGCATAAAAGGCATCCATATCCACATGTAATATTTTGCGACTTGTATCCGGTTTAGGATCATCGAAAGTAAGTAAGCCATATCTCATATTTAGCCTCCTAAAGGCTTCATATCCTAATAATAATACTATAAAGCTAGATAGAATAAGTGAAAAAACATTTATTAATAAGTAATAATTACCTACTAATAAATGTTTCAATTATTCATTTAAGATGCTAAGACTTACACATTAGCATCCGTTTCTAACTTCCCTTCAACAGTGGTTTTATTTTCAGAAGAGTAGACGGTTTCATCATTTGTACCCGCACTCTTAAGAACATTTGCTACCGCACTGATTTCAAAGGTTAAATATATACCTTCACAGTCAATTACAACAAGGCCTTCTTGCTGTTTTACTTCATCTACTATTCCATGCAATCCCCCAATTGTAACTACTCCATCACCTGCTTGCATTGCCTCAATCATTTGGCGCTTTGCATCGGCCGCTTTTTTTTGGGGACGAATCAACATAAAGTAAAATAAAGCGAACATAATAAGCATTGGTAAAAAAGCAAAATAACTATTTCCCATTAAAAATTCCTCCTCTAAATATCTCTTATATTATAACAGTTTTTTAAGACTTTCTCCATTAAAATTCTGGAGCATTTGGTTTGTTATAACCATATTCTTCACGAAAAGCTTGACGAAACTCTAATAAATTATCTTCTCGAATGGCTTGACGAACATCACGCATCAATTGCAATAAGAAATGGGTATTATGTATCGAAGTTAAACGTAACCCAAAGGTTTCTTGACTCTTCATTAAATGGCGAATATAAGCGCGACTATAATTACGACAGGTATAACAGTCACATTTAGGATCAATGGGGCTATAATCACGTGCATATTTAGCGTTTTTCACCACTAATCTTCCTTGCGAAGTCATGCAGCTACCGTTTCGAGCAATGCGAGTAGCTAAGACACAATCAAACATATCCACACCACGAATGGAACCATCAATTAAGGCATCAGGAGAACCAACCCCCATTAAATAGCGTGGTTTGTTTTTAGGAAAAACTGGCATTAAGTAATCTAGGACTTCATTCATTTCCTCTTTAGTCTCGCCCACTGATAAGCCGCCAATGGAATAGCCTGGGAAATCTAAAGCAATCATGTCTTTAGCGTGTTGTAAGCGCAAGTCTTTATAACCTGCCCCTTGGCAAATGCCAAAGAGTGCTTGTTTTTCAGGATTTTGATGTGCTTTTAATCCTCTTTCTGCCCAACGACTAGTTCTAGCAATCGACTTTTTAACGTAATCATAAGGCTGATGATAGTCTGGGCATTCATCAAAGGACATGATAATATCTGATCCCAAAGCATTCTGAATTTGAATGGCTTTCTCAGGAGATAAGAATAATTTTTCTCCTGAAATATGATTACGAAAATGAACGCCTTCTTCTTCTATATCACGAATCTCACTCAGAGAAAAGACTTGAAACCCTCCTGAATCGGTTAGAATCCCTTGATCCCAGTTCATAAACTTGTGAAGCCCGCCTGCTTGCTCAATAATCTCTTCACCAGGCCTTAACCATAAATGATAGGTATTACTTAATATCACACCCGCTCCCATATCTTTTAACTCTTCAGGTGATAATGATTTGACGGTAGCTAATGTTCCTACCGGCATATACATGGGGGTTTCAAATGAGCCATGTGGAGTATGAAGTATCCCTAATCGAGCTCCCGTATGTTTTTCTTCTTTGATTAATTCATAAGTTATAGCAGCCACTATTTACCTTCCTTTCTATTATTTCAATTCCACTTTAAAAATTAATGGATAATTTTTTCCAGTTAAATAAAATTGATCCGCTTCAATATGAGCAATCCCATTTAAGACATCCATTGTTTCTCTTTGTTCTGCTGTAAGATCCAACTGATCGAGCATAGGAGTCAAATCATATGTTTTAAGTATTTGACCACTTTGGGGATCAATTTTAACAATGCGATTATCATACCAAATATTAGCGTAAATTGCATCATTGGCATATTCCAACTCATTTAACTGATCTAATGGCTCTCCTTCTAAATTCACTTCCACTTGATCAACTAATTTAAAGTTGTCAGGATTATAAGTATAGATAGTTGATGACCCATCAGACAAGTAGAACAGATCTTTTTCCTCATTATAAGCTAATCCCCATCCTTCACCTTTTATTTCATAAGTGTTGACTAGTTCTTTGGTCTTTACATCCCATTTGAAAACTTTGCCCTCTTTCCAAGTTAACTGCCAAAGTTCATTGTCACGCAAAGAAATCCCTTCTCCAAAGTATTGGTTATCTAATCCAATGGAGCGGTCTAACAAGCCTTTTTCCCAATTAAAATAACCCCAAGCTGATTCTCCGTATAAACCTGTGCCGATTAAGAGTTGGGCCTCTTGATCAAGCTCAAATCCTTGTATAAATAAATTTTCCTTGATAGGGTATGTCTCAATTAAATAGACCCCTCCTAAGCTACCATTAGCTATAACGTTTCTTGTAAAAGTAAGACTAACTAACAATAAAATAGTGAAATTCAATATTTTAAACATCATTCATTCCTCCTATAAAAAACTTGATAAATCCTTAAGAATATGCTGACTTGAATCTTGATTGAATCTTGGTAAAATAATAACAAACATTGTAACTGAAAGGAAATTGAATATGACTTTTTATCAGTTTGCCGTAGCCATTTTACGCTGTCTCTTTCGTCTTTTTAATGGGAAATCCTATATAATTGGCAAAGAAAACATTCCCGATCCCAATCAATCAACTTTTATTCTAGCAGCCACTCACCGCTCTTTTTGGGATCCATTATACTTGGCCATTGCACTTTATCCACTTGAAATTTCTTTTATGTCAAAAGAATCAATTTTTCATAATTCTTTGTTAGCTAGCATTTTACGAAAGGCACATGTTTTTCCAGTTAATCGAGAAAAACCTAGTCCTAAAACGATCAAAATAGCCGTCAAACAATTAACTGAAAAAAATTTGAATTTAGGTATCTTTCCTTCTGGTAGTCGGTACACAACTGAAATTAAAGGTGGAACTGCTTTCATTCAACGTCTTTCAAAAAAAGACATCATCCCAATTGCTATTCAACCACCTTTAGACTTTAAATCATTCTTTAAGAGACAAGGAGCTAAAATAGCTTTTGGACCTGCCATTAAATATAATCCTGAATTAGATTATAATAAAGATCAACTAGCTAAAATAGACCAGGAATTGGCCAAGGCTTTTGATAATTTGGATCATCAATTAGACCCAAGCTTTAGCTATGTTCCTGCTAAAAAGAAATAATTATTACGCTTTATAAAAAAACTCCTACCCTTGAAGCTGTCGTTAAGCTGCTCTAGGGAGGAGGTTTTTAATCTTAAAAATAATTTATTGTATACTTGATTAAAGAAAACCTAATTTTCTGCGCCTTTTCTGCTCCTTAAGGACAGAAAACAGTAACAAAAATTGTGAAAGAAAAAACATATTTTCAAACAAAGCTATTTCGATTGCATCTTCATAGACTGCATGATTTGCTGAACTTTTTTCTTGGAAGGCTTTTGCCCCATTTGCGCCATCATAGTCGTAATCATGCGCTCATCAATAGGTGGATTTTCTTTAAAATAATTCATCATATACTTCCGAGCAATAAAGAAACCTAACACTGCTCCTGCTACCAATGCTAAAATAACAATTAAAACCCATGAAAATGTTGACATACCATCTCTCCTTTTAAAAATTTAACCGATTAAATACTCTAACCTATTAATCTTTACGATTATGCATTCCTTTAGCTTTTTGAATTCTTTTAACTTTTTCAGGTGTTAAATCATTTCCATCTGAATCGACAATTTTAACTCCCTCAACCTGTCTTACCATGTGCTGTCTGAAGACTTTTAAGTACTCTTGTCTTAATTGATTCTGTTCTTCTTTTTCTGAATCCGTAAGGCCTTTAGTTTTTTGAAGTTTAGCTAACTCATTAATTCTTGCTAGTTTTGAAGATGAAAGCATAGCGATCCTCCTTTGCTACGAACATTTGTTTGATTTATAATTCTACTTCTGCTACAATTAAATTATCCTATAGAAAGAGTGAGTGAAATGATTAAGATAACGACCAAGCAATTAAACGTGCTACAATCTATTTATGAATTACTCAATGAAAATGGTTATCCACCCACTGTTCGCGAAATTGGAGCGCGTGTTGGACTTTCTTCTCCATCCACTGTCCACGGTCATCTTGACCGATTAGAAGAAAGTGGACTGATTGAAAGATCTGCCAGTAAAACAAGGACGATTGAAATAACGGCCTTGGGAATTAAAAAATTGGGCATCAAATCCGATAAAGTACCTTTACTCGGCTATGTTGCCGCAGGTGCTCCGATTCTTGCTGAAGAAGAAGCTATGGAATATTATCCTAAGCCTACCGATCTTCAATATGATTCAAGCGAATTATTTATGCTGATCATTAAAGGTGAATCCATGGTTAATATTGGCATTTTGGATGGCGATATCATCACCGTCCGCAGACAAGCAACTGCCAATAATGGTGAAGTCGTTGTTGCTATGACTGAAGATAATGAAGCAACATGTAAAACTTTTTATAAGAAAAAAGATCATATCGTACTTCGCCCTGAAAATGATACCATGGACGATATTATCTTGCCCGACGTTTCAATTTTAGGCAAAGTAGTTAGTCTTAATCGCTATTTCTAATCAACTCAATTAAAGATTAGCCTAACCAGAGATTAAAACTGGTTAGGCTCTTTTTATTTCTAATAGTGCATTAGTGTGAAATACTTGTGATCTCCCAACTTCTCTTTTCCTTTTAAGTCATCTAACTCAATAAGAAAAGCACACCCTGCGACAATTCCTCCAAGATTTTCCACTAATTGGATAGTTGCTTGAATGGTTCCACCTGTTGCTAATAAATCATCGGTTATTAAGACTCTTTGGCCCGGTTGAATAGCATCTTTGTGGATTTGTAAGACATTTGATCCGTATTCTAAACTATAGTCTACTTCAATTGTTTCTCTAGGAAGTTTACCTTTTTTACGGACAGGGGCAAAGCCCACTCCAAGCGCATAAGCAACTGGGCATCCAATAATAAAACCACGCGCTTCAGGCCCTACGACCATGTCCACCTTTAATTCTCTAGCATAGTCTACTATCTCTTGAGTCGCTGCTTCAAAAGCGGGACCATTTCCCATGAGAGGTGTGATATCACGGAAAATAATACCTTCTTCTGGGTAATTATCAACACGAGCGATATAGTTTGTATAATCCATTTTAAGTCTCCTTATTTATCCAGCTTTTCACTTGATCAAGTGTTTGAAAATTCAATAATTTTTCTGCTTCCATGGCTTCTTGATACTTGCTCATGGCAGGCAACTCCATTAAATCAAGTTTGTTGGCTTGCTTAAGCTGGTTCATGATTACAAGTCCATCTTTTATTGTAACAAAACCCGCCTCAAAAAACACCACAATCATTGTTTTTATTTTTATTAATGGAATTGATAAATAGCTAGAAAGAACTTGTAAATCTTTTAGTTGAAGACTACCTTCTTGCTTAAGCAGTTGGAACAATTTTGCAAAGTCTTGACGCTGGGGCAAGCCTGCTAAATATCTGGATTCTACAACAACACTGGCTAAATAAATTTTTTCCCATCCGTGACTCTTTAAAAGTTTTTTTAGTTTATTAAGATTTTGGGGGGGCTCAATCAACACTAGATTTTCATATTTAAAATTAATGGGTAATGCTTCATAATTAATCAATTGATAGTCGTTTTTCAACTGTTCAGAAAAGAGTGCCGCATTTTTTTTATCTTGAAAACAATAAACCACCTCAGACAGCTGTTTTAATTTATCAAAATGTGTTTTCCCTCGGTAATCAATCCACAATTGCCCTTCCAAATTAAAATCTTTGACAATTAATTGACATTCTTTTTGTTGTTTCCATTCGTTAATTGACAGTTCTCCAACCATATCCAACTGAATACCCAATTGACAATCTTCAAAGTCATCCGCCATACTAAACGCTATGGCAGCTAGTGAGTTTGCAGTGCCTGATTGATTAAATTTCATTTTAACATGTTGTTTATTCGCTCCAATTACTCTTTTTTCAATCATCTTTAAGTCCTTAAATAAAACAATAGGCTTAGGATTATGCATACCGAAAGGTCCTAATTTTTGAATCTCTTCGATTAATTTTAAATTAATATCTGTCAAACTTAGTCTAGCATCAACCGACAAGGAAGTTTTGGCTAAAATTTGATCTTTGTGTTTATCAGCTAACTGGCTTAATTCAGTCTGAAATTTTTGCCAATTATCTTCTTCAATTGTCATACCAGCCGCTTGGCTATGACCACCAAAATGCTTTAATAGTCCTTTTAGCTGACTAAGATTTTTGAAAAGATTAAAGTTTTCTTTTGATCTAGCTGAACCTTTATACTGATGATTTTTCTTGTCAAAGTTGAAAAGTAGGCATGGGCGCTGGTATTTATCACAAATGCGACTAGCTACAATTCCTAAAACTCCGGGATGCCAATTTGGAGAAGTCTGGCAAATAATTCGAGGCAACTCCTTTAAAACATCTAATTTTGATGTAACTTCTTGATAAATTTGAGTGACTAATTGCTGTCTTTTATAATTTTCCTGTTCAATAAACTCAAGCCACTGACTAGCCTCTTGCTCGGTAAAAGCTGCCAACCAATCGAATCCCGGTCGAGGATCTCCCAACCGTCCCACAGCATTGAGTCGAGGACCAATAATAAAACCAATCGTTTCGGCAGATATATCATCTTTTGACTGTAATTGTTGGTTTAATAGAAGCTGTAGTCCGGGCCGCTGAGTAACTTCTAACTGATGGATTCCTCCAATAACAATTGTTCGATTTTCATCTAAGAGAGAGACCATATCAGCAACCGTACCAATAGCTGCTAAATCTAACATTTCTATTGGTATTTCACCAAGGATGGCTGTTGCTACTTTAAATGCGACACCTGCTCCAGATAAATCTCCAAAAGGATAACTTCCCTGAGGGTGACGAGGATGTATGATGGCATATGCAGCTGGCAGCGTTTCCTGTAACTCGTGATGGTCAGTTACAATAACGTCGACCTTCTTTTCTTGAGCAAATTCAATTGCTTCATGACCTGCCACTCCATTATCAACCGTGATGATTAATTGAACCCCTTCTTCAATAAACTCTTGATAACGATCGATATTGGGACCGTAGCCATCTTTAAAACGATTGGGTAGATAGACTCGACTGTCAGCTCCTAAAGCATCTAAAGCCTCTTTTAAAATTAAAGAAGAAGTGATTCCATCTGCATCATAATCACCATAAATCAAAATTTTTTCTCCCTTTTCAATGGCTAAATGGATGCGTTTTACTGCTATATCCATTTGATATAAGGCAAAGGGGTCATGATATAAAGTTGGCTCTTGTTCGGTGGCTTTTTTTATTGCCGATAGATCATGAAGACCACGATTAAAACAGATTGCTAAAAAAGCGGGCGAATAGTCTTCTCCCGCTATTAATAATTTTTGATAGTTTTGATTTCCATTTAAATTTTCTGGCAATTGCCATTGGTATTTAGACAACATCGTTATTCTCCTTACACATCATAAACTCATTAATTAAGTGGGATTTCATATTCATCAAAGTCATTAACAAGATGACTGTTAGGAAAAATAGAACAAGCTTCTTTTTCAAGTTGCTTGAGAGCCTTGCCTAAGTAGCGAGCTGAAATATGATTGAGATAAAGAGCCTCTACTTGACTATCTTTAGCCACTTGGGCTGCTTGATGACTGGTCGAATGGTAATAAGCTCTTGCCATTTTTTCTTCCGCTGCTTCATGAGTAGCCTCATGGACTAAAGCATTCGCTTTTCTGGCTAAGACTTTAGAATTCTGACAATAACGGGTATCCCCCAAAATGGTAACGATTCTACCAGGTCGATCCGGAGCAAGAAAATTCTGGCCATCTATCCATCTGCCATCTTCTAATTGAACACGTTCTCCGCGTTTGAGTTGACCATAAATTGGACCATTAGGTATCTCAAATTTTTTCAACTCTTCAACTAAAAGTTGACCAGGTAAATCTGGTTCTTCTACTCGGTAGCCAAAAGAAAGAATCCCATGTTCTAAAGGTAAATAATTAACCTTCCAGCCATTATCAAAGATTAACTCGCCACCTCGGTCTACCAACTCTGTTATTTTTAAACTGTATGCAAGTTTGGATTTTGAATATTTTAAGGAAATCTTAATAAAATCTTTTATCCCCTTAGGTCCATAAACTTCTAAACAGTCTTCTCCACCTTGAAAAGATCTTGAACTTAGAAGTCCTGGCAAGCCAAAAATATGGTCTCCATGAAGATGAGTAATAAAAATTTTAGTTATTTTTCTAGGTCGAATGGTTGTTTCCAAGATTTGATGCTGGGTTGCTTCTCCACAATCAAATAACCAGATTTCATTCAACTCATCTAATAACTTTAAAGCCAGCGAAGAAACATTTCTTTGTCTGGATGGAATCCCAGCACCTGTGCCTAAAAAATGTAATTTCATATTTCCATCAACCTCTTTCTATGACTAGCGCTGACGGTATATCTCCTTAGCGATAAATTTAGATAACTCCAATGACCCCTCATCATTTAGATGAACGCCATCTTCAGCAAACCATTCAGCGTGTCCACGGGCATAATTCGCCCAGTCTATAATTCTAACATTTCCATATTCTTGAGCCGCTCTTACCAATTGACGGTTAGCATCATCTGTCCAAATGCGATCAACCAAAACGTTGACATAATACTGATCACGGTCTAGACCGACTGCTTGAATATAATCATCCATTTGACCAACTGTAAATGTTCCATTAGAGCCTAACATGGTTACCACAGTAGGCTTTAATCCGCCTGTTTGATTGAGACCATATACCGTATCATAAGATTCATAAAGTTGTCGACCGACTTTCGGATCAAAAACAGCCTTAGGAAATACATCATTCAAGCGCTCGGTGGCTGCAGCTAAAGTTGAATCCCCTATGAAAGTTATCTCCAATGCATTAGCATAGAGTAAGACTTCTTGATCTAAGCCTTCGATATTATTAACAACTACTTGTCTTTCTTCAGTTTTTCTTGACTCTTCAGCAATATTCATATTGTTTTCAATAATGGCTTGAATTTCCTTACTTGATTCTACACCCTTAGCTGGTGAAGAAATAGCCAGAGCGATGACCCCCATCACGACATTAAAAATATAACACGCTGTG
Organism: Facklamia sp. P12955; assembly: GCF_050409565.1. NCBI lineage: Bacteria > Bacillati > Bacillota > Bacilli > Lactobacillales > Aerococcaceae > Facklamia > Facklamia sp. P12955. The sequence continues at coordinate 11,626 of NZ_JBNUPF010000002.1, read as the reverse complement.
ATAAATTTCACTACTCTTAATGATTGAGGGTGAGAGCTTAAATAATCAAATTGATGCTTCATTTTGCGCCAATTAAAGTCTTGTCCAATTGGAAGACTAATTCTGCGCTTTTCAAATAATTGGTAAGTAATTTCAGCTAAAATAATGATCAAAAGCAACTGAAAACCATAATTTAACCATGGAGACCTATTCATAAAGCTAATGTTTTGAGGCATTAAAAGATAGACAGGATAGTACCATAGATAGTAAGAAAAAGATCGTTGGCCTATCCAGGTAAATAGTTTAAAACGAAAGATTTTGTTCCAAATAGTTGCTGGATGAATACTTGAAACAACAATTACAGCAGAAATCAAAGAAAACAAAGTTAAACCAAAACGATAAGCAAAAGGTTTGGTTGCAAACATGAATTTAATCATGAAGAAAGCAAAAATGACTGCAAGTAAACCCATAAGATTCATGGTCATAATTTTCTTTGATGAAATCTTTTTAGGTGATAAATTAACTGGAAGAGCTAATCCTAAAGAACCCCCAAGAGTAAAAGCAGATAATCTTGTTAAAAGGTCATAGTAAATTCGGGTAGGATCTTGGTTATCTTTATAAAGATAGCCCATTAAAAAAGCGGATAAGGCTGAAATAATCAATAACATACGAATAGTTACTTGAGGTTTTTTATGCCAACTGTAAAGTAAAAATATTAAAATAGGTGTTAAAATAACCAATTGTCCATATAAAGAGACGTACCACAAATGTGTAAAGGGACTTGGATTAGCCGCTTGAACAAAGTAAGACTGTTGATTAAAAATCTGATAATAATTGTTAATAAATATGAGTGAACTTAATCCCATCCACCGAATATTAGATAAAAAATCACGGTTAAAAAGTAAAATATAGGTAGACGTAGTTAAAACTACGAATAAAGTAGGGAAAAAAAGTCTTTCAAAACGCTTATATATAAATTGCCAAAAGGACTCTTTTCTAGCTTGTATATCTTTTAAATAAAAATGTCTAAAGTTAAAAAAACCAGCTATGAAAAGAAATAGATTAACTGCAAGGAAACCACCTGGAACAATATGTTCAAAGTAGTAATAAGCAATGATTAGCAGTATTGCGATTCCCTTAAGACCGTCAAAAATTGGGATACGCCCTTGTTTAACTTTATTTTGCATATTAAAACCACCTAATCAATAAACTCAAATTGATAATCCTCTAAGTAAACTGTATCGCCATTTTTCGCGCCAGCTTCTCTCAAGGCTTGATCGACACCCATTGATCGCAGTTGACGTGCAAAGCGTTGTAAACTTTCATCATGAGCTGTATTGGTCATTTTATAAAGCTTGATAATCTTTTCACCTTCTAATTCCCAATAACCTTCTTCAAGTTTACGAACAGTAAAATCAGGGCTTTCGTCGATCGTATAATTTTTATGATCACTTTCTTTTTCCTCCAAGGGTATAAAGTCACTGGAGTCAACTAATTGAGCTGTTGCTCGCATCAATGAATCAATTCCCTGGGCTTGCCAAGCTGAAATTTGATAAATTTTTGGAATAGAAAGATTTAAATTCTGATAATAATCAGATATTTTTTCTTCAAATACTTTTAAATTATCTTTAGCTTGATCTAAATCCATTTTATTAGCCACAATCAACATGGGTCTTTCTAAAAGACGAGGATGATAATTAGCTAACTCTTGCATAATAGAAGAAAAATCTTCAAAGGGATCGCGTTCATGTACCGCTGCCATATCCACAATATGTAATAACGTTTTAGTTCTTTCAATGTGGCGTAAGAAATCAATACCTAAACCAACACCATCAGAAGCACCATCAATAAGGCCCGGCATGTCTGCAACGACAAATTCCTGACCATCAGCAATTTTAACCACTCCCAAGTTGGGTACTAAGGTAGTAAATTGATAATCTGCTACTTTGGGTTTAGCATTAGAAATAATGGACAATAGGGTTGATTTGCCCACGCTTGGATAACCAACCAAGCCCACATCTGCTAGAACTTTAAGTTCCAATTGTAACTCCAAGGCTTGACCTGGTTCTCCATTTTCAGCAATTGAAGGAGCAGGGTTTTTATGCGTGGCAAAGCGTATGTTTCCACGCCCCCCTCTCCCTCCTTTAGCAACAATTACTTCTTGTCCATGGTCCACTAAATCGGCAATGAGTCTACCGCTTGCTTCGTCATAAACAGAGGTTCCTGGTGGAACTTTTACATAAAGGTCTTCTGCATTCGCTCCATATTTACTCTTACTCATTCCATTTTCCCCGTTATGCGCTTTGAATTGACGATTGTATCTAAAATCCATCAAAGTATGAAGGCCTTCATCCACTCGAAAAATGACATCGCCACCGCGGCCGCCATCTCCTCCTGCAGGTCCACCATCTGGTCGATATTTTTCTCTTAGGAAAGCGACCATTCCGTCGCCACCTTTACCAGCAATTACCTTCACTTTTGCGCGATCTAAAAAGGTAGACATTATTATCGCTCCTTTACTCTTATTTATGGACCACTTTTCTAGGATCCATGAGACTGAGAATTGTTTGTGTTAATTGGTACATCATTTGATAGCGATTATGGCGAAGAGCTTCTTGGTCAGCGTTAACCATATGTAGTTCTAAATATGAAGCAATCATTGGACTAATGCTTTCAAAATATTCCATTAATCTTGAGGTGTCTTGTAAGTCCTCTATTGCCACTATCTTTTCAATTAAGTCCTTTTCTAGTTGACTTTCAGCTAGGTTATCAGTGATTTTAACTTGCTCGCTAACCTTTTCACCTAAATTAACTACTCGTGCCAAGTTTTCAATCATTTTTGAAAACTCAACCGGTTTGGCAGCTTTGAAGTCTTGTAAACTTTTAGCCGTTTCTTTTATTTTTACAGGATTTAGTTGTTTTTGTGCGAGTGCTGCTTGAATAATATCGTAATCCATTCCTAGATTACCTAATCTAACTTGAATCCGAGCTTCTATAAAACTAAGCAAATCATTTAAGTAATCGGCTGCTGAATCAGCATCTTCATGGTTAATCTTCACTAACAAGCTCTTTAAATCGATATTCCAAGATTGGTCTAAAAGAATGTCAATTAATCCCATGGCTTGTCTTCTTAATGCATAAGGATCATTAGACCCTGTTGGTATCATATCCGCTTTGAAGTAAGCAATTAGACTGTCTAATTTATCTGCAATCGATAAGGCGGCAGCCGCAGGTTTATCAGGTAATTTCCCTCCAGCCGAAGTTGGTAGGTATTGCTGAGCAATTGCTTGCGCTACACTATCTTCTTCACCATAATGTTTGGCATAAATCCCACCAATGACACCTTGTAATTCGGCAAACTCATTTACCGCTTGAGTCACAAGATCAAACTTGTAAATCTCACTAGCACGCAAAATGGTCTTTTGATCTTGAGCAGATAAATCGATAAAATCCATCAATTCTTCAAGCAAGTGTTTAACACGTTCTTGTTTTTGACTATAAGTACCTAACTTAAAATGCTCTTTCAAGCTTGATAATTTAGCTAAGTCTTCTTTTAAAGATAATTTTAAATCTTCTTGGTAAAAGAATAAACCATCTGCTAAACGAGCTCTTAATACCTTTTGATTACCTTTAATGACTTGATCAATATGCTGATCATTACCATTTCGTACTGAAATAAAATAAGGCAACAATTCTTTGCTTTTAGGATCTAAAACATAAAAATAACGTTGATGATCACGCATTGCTGTGATGACCATTTCTTGGGGAATTTCTAAATATTTTTCCTCAAAACTGCCGTAAAAAGCAGTTGGCCACTCGACAATGGCTGTTACCTCTTCTAGTAATTCATCATTTTCCGGTATAACCCAGCCCCTTTCATCTTCAATCGCTTGAATTTGCTGGTAAATCTTCTCTTGTCGTTTTTCAAAACTGGCAATCACATACATCTTTTCTAGTGCGTTTTCATAGTCACGACTATTTTTAATTATAACTTTGTCATTTTTAGTTAGAAAACGATGACCATGTGAAAAATTATTCGCCTGAATACCAGCAAATTCAAAGTTAATCACCTGATCTTCTAGTAATGAAAGTATCCAATGAATCGGACGAATATATTCTAAATTTAAATCTGACCACCGCATGGTAACTGGGAAATGCATACTGGCAAGAACAGTTGGGATAGCTTTTAACACTTCTTCTACTTTCTTCTGCTCAGCCACCTTATTCACAAAGAGGTAGTCAGTTCCTTTAACTTCTTTAACAAATAAGTCTTCCTCTTGACAGGCTTGACCTTTTAAGAAGCCCAATGCAGCTTTCGTCAGATTCCCTTCGTTATCTTGTCCAACTTTTACGGACGGTCCTCTTACTTCTTCTTCTAAAGCTGATTGCTGATCAGATAAACCTTCTACTCTTAGAGCTAATCTTCTAGGAGTTGCGTAAGTTTCAATGGATTGAAAGCTGATTCTTTCTTCTGCAAGAAATGCTGCAAGTTTTTCGGCTAATTGATCACGCAATTTCAATAAAAATCTAGCTGGAATTTCTTCCATTCCTACTTCTAATAAATAATCTCTCATAGCAATCCTCCTAGTTCTTATTTTCTTTTAATAATGGAAATCCAAGTTTTTCTCTTTCTTGTACGAAGGTCTTAGCAATACCGCGAGCTAATTTACGAACACGTCCTAAATAAGCAGGGCGATCTGATGCCGAAATCATCCCTCTAGCATCCATTAAGTTGAAGGTATGACTGGTCTTTAAAATATAATCATAGGCTGGATGAACTAAGTTTTCCTCAAGTAAACGGTTGGCTTCTTTTTCATAAGCTTCATACTGCTTCATTAATAAGTCAGTATCAGCTAATTCAAAAGAATATTTAGACTGCTCATATTCTTGTTGGAAAAAGATTTCGCCATACTTCACGCCTTTGGCCCACTCTAAATCATAAACATTTTCCACATCAAAAATATACATAGCAAGACGCTCCAAGCCATAAGTAATCTCTGACATTACCGGATCACACTTTAATCCCCCCACTTGTTGGAAGTAGGTAAATTGAGTCACTTCCATACCATCAATCCAAACTTCCCATCCCAGTCCCGCACAACCCAAGGAAGGGTTTTCCCAATTATCTTCTACAAACCGTATATCATGCTCTAGGGGATCAATGCCTAATTCAATCAATGAATCCAGGTAATATTCTTGTATAGCAAGAGGAGAAGGCTTCATAACCACTTGAAACTGATGGTGTTGGTATAAGCGGTTAGGATTTTCACCGTATCTTCCATCAGCAGGTCGTCTTGACGGTTCAACATAAGCGGCATTCCAAGGTTCTGGTCCATTAGCCCTTAAAAAGGTATAGGGGCTCATGGTTCCGGCTCCTTTTTCAGTATCATAGGATTGAAGGATCAAACATCCTTTCTTTGACCAAAAATTTTGCAAGGTTAAAATCATATCTTGTAACGATTCAACTGCCATTTTAACACCTCTTTCTTAAAATAAAAGTCCCTATGACCCCCTTTGGAGGTCATAGGGACGAAATAAATTCGCGGTTCCACCCTAATTCTAGTTAGACTAGCACTCTTAAAATTCATTTGTTAACCCAAAGGACCATTCGATTTGCTCTAGCTTTCACCTGCCTAGAGTCGCTTTACTATCTTCTTTTAATTGCTTTGGCTTGTTAAAATTCTACTAATTATAAAGCTTTTTGTCAATTATCTTCCTTGATTTTTACTGATTTTCAATTGGTCGGCTACTTTATATAATTGATTGAGATAAGATTCTCCTTTTAATTTAATCCCTACTTGTTCATGGTAGATGGTGAAGATCAATTCATCAATTTTTTTGTAAGAAAGGTCTGAAATTGAGACTTGTCCTAATTGATTCAGTTTAATTTCATTAAAGAGTTGTAAAATTTTGACTTGCTTAGAACTAAGATGCATTCGGTTGGGATCTTTATCTAAATGGTTATGACACAAAACACCCAAATGGACCATCGAAAAGTCCTCAATCCTCTGGCTCGATCCGCAGACTACACAATTTTTCATATTTAATTGAAGCCCGAAGCGTTGCAAAAGTTTAAGTTGCAAAAGTAATTGAATAGGCCGGGCATCTTCACGCTCATTGAGACTGCTTAGAGTAGCTTGGAAAAAATCAAATAGCTGTTGATCTTTGCTATTATCATCCACACTGGCATCCACTAGTTGACTTATATAAGCAGCATGCGCTTGCTTAAAGGGATCAGATTGAATGGATCGAAAGAGGTTAAGAGTTTGACCTTCTTTCAAAAAGGACAAACCCTGTTGGTTAATAGTTCCCCAATATTGATGTTCTGTCAATGGGATTAAATGCTTTTTAAGGGGATGATTGAGTGACTGTAAACCTCTTACAAAAAACATTTTAGTACCAAATTCACGTGTAAAAATTTTAACTAGACTATCTTTTTCGCGGTACGGCCGAATAAACAAAACAATTCCGGTAAATTTTTCGTTCATTGGCACTCTCCTTATTAATAATTCTCACTCTGATAGCCCAATTCATTTAAATTACTTTGACGATCCCGCCAATCTTTTTGCACCTTGACCCATAAGTCTAAATAGACTTTGGTTGCTAAAAGCTTTTCAATATCACGTCGTGCCAGATGACCTATCTTTTTAATCATTGATCCTTGAGCACCAATAATTATTCCCTTTTGGCTTTTACGTTCCACGATTATTGTAGCTAGTACTTCTACCTTGTCATCAGCATTTTTTTGCATGGATTGGACTTGGACGGCTACTGAATGAGGAATTTCTTCGCGTGTTAACATTAAAATCTTTTCACGAATTAACTCCGCAACGAGGAAATACTCAGGATGATCCATTACCTGGTCAGCCGGGTAATATTGGGGGCCATCTGGCAAGCTGAGTGTCAGTTGGTCTAATAAAGCTTCGACATTTTCACCTGTAAGTGCAGATAAAGGGATAATCTGATCAAAATCATAAGCATCTTGATATTTAGTGATAATATCAAAAAGCAAATTTTTTTCAATCAGATCTACTTTATTAATAACTAAAAAGACTGGTTGCTGGACATCTTTTAAACGATTGATAATAAATTGATCGCCAGGTCCTATTTTTTCTGTCGCATTGACTACCATAATCACTGCATCCACCCCACTCAAAGAGGAATAGGCTGTTTTTATCATGAAGTCTCCTAAAGCATGCTTGGGTTTATGGATTCCGGGGGTATCAATAAAAATGATTTGTGAGTCTTCACGGGTATAGACACCCTGAATTTTATTGCGGGTTGTTTGGGCTTTATCAGACATAATCGCTATTTTTTGGCCAATAATTTGATTTAATAAAGTTGATTTCCCAACATTGGGACGGCCAAGAATAGCTACAAAACCCGATTTAAAATCTTTTTTCATTTAAACTCCTTTAGTATGATTAATTGTCACCTTTTAAAATAAATAGGGGAGAAATAGTATAGCCCCGATTATAATGGAAATGATTGCTGTCATTAAAACAGAAGCAGCAGCGATATCTTTTGCCTTTTTCGCTAAGGGATGCCATTGGTCTGCTACAATTAAATCAATAACCGCTTCTATTGCTGTATTGATTAATTCGGAAAAGATAACAAGGCCAATAGTTAATAGTAAAATCGTCCATTTCAGTGGTTCAAATTTAAAATAAAAGGCTAAAAGGACTGCCACTAAAGCAAAAAATAAGTGGATTTTTAGATTTCTTTCACTTTTAATTGCTTGAAAAAATCCTTGGCTGGCACAAATAAAAGACTGGAAAAAATTTGAATTCTTAAAAGGATTATCTTGTGAGTCCATATTCACTCAGCACCTCTTCTTGAATTGCAAACATCTCTTTCTCAGTTTCAATGGTTTGGTGATCATAACCATTTAAGTGTAAGAAACCGTGGACAGCTAGAAATCCCAACTCTCTTTCTAGAGAGTGGTTGTATTCACTGGCTTGTTCAAGCGCTCGTTCGATTGAAATAATAATATCTCCCAAGTGAAGATTGATTGGCTCTTGAACTTCATTTGAGCTGATAACTGACCAATCTATTGGTTCTTCCCCCTCCATTAAAGCAAAAGATAGCACATCCGTTGCTCGGTCAATACCACGGTAGTCGCGATTCAATTGGCGAATGGTGTGATTATCGACGATGGTTATGTCTAATTCTGCTTGAGTAGGAGCAGCGATTTTTAAGCCTGCTTGATCAATTAAGTCTAAGATAATCTGTTTTTGTTTTTCAGTCAGCCTCTGACCTTCATCAATTAATTCAACTTGCATTTTCTTCTCCTTATTTAGGATATTCCACACGTGTGTGATACATACTAGCTATCCCTAAAATTAGTGACTTTCTTACTGTTTTTAGTTCATCAACCGTCAACCCACAATCGGCAAATTGGCCATCGTTAATCTTACTCGCAATTATGGAATCCAGTAATTCTTCAATACTCTTTTGAGTATGTTCTTTCATTGTTCGAGAGGCTGCTTCCATTGAATCTGCAATCATCACTATAGCGGATTCTTTTGATTGTGGAATCGGGCCAGGATATCTAAAGGTCTCTGGATTAATAGGCATTTTTTGCTCTTTAGCTTGGTAATAAAAATAGCTAGTCATGGTTGTGCCATGGTGTTCTTTACATAAATCAATAACAGACTGAGGCATACGGTACTCTTCTAATAATTTTACACCTTGAGCAACATGATCAATAATAATTTTAGCAGACTCATCTGGCCCTACCATGCGATGAGGTGATTCAATGCCTCCAGATAAGTTTTCAACGAAGAATAGGGGATGGACTGTCTTTCCAACATCATGATAGTAAGAGGCTACCCGGGTGGTCAAGGAATCCCCGCCTATGGCTTCCACGGCATTCGCTGCTAAATTAGCCACCATAATTGAATGATGATAGGTTCCCGGTGCTTTTTCAATCAACAATTTTAATAAGGGATGATTTAAATTAGCTAACTGATTCATCGTCATGGCTGAACGACTGGATAAAAGTTGCTCCCAGTAGGGTTCAAAAACAGCGATTAATAACAAGCCAAGTAAATTAGCTGCAATTGTCATTATTAGGATGATAAAAGCCTGACGAGATAATATAGGAATTGTAAGAACAGCCATTAGAGGCAAAGCAATTATGAACTGCCAAATGATATTTAAGGCCACTCTTTTTTCTACTTTCATCGCCTGACGATCAGAAAAAGTAGTCAGTAAAACGGAAACAATGGTAGTAAATAGGTAAAATAAACTGATGAAGGTTACAACAGTTTGATTGTCTAAATCACTAACTATAAAAATAGCAAAGATATTAATAAATAGAAATGCTAACAATGTTACTTTATAGGAAGATTTTTCTTTTAAATATCCTGGTAAAATCATCAAAGGTAGAAGCAACATACCATACTCTAGACCTGCCTGTTGGAAGAAATGTCCCATCTTGGCCATGATCAACGACCCAAAAACAATAATCATATAAGCAGTAGCCTGCATATTCGCACGGCTTAAATCTGTCCAATTTAATTTATCAGAAAAGATATAAACGAATAGAAAAGCATGGACAAAAATTAATAGAACAAAGACTGGCATGAGATATTGCTTAGTCGATGCATCCAAGTAACCAAACATCTCAAGTTGTCGCATATTATTTTGATTAATAATATGACCTTCTTGAACAATAACTTGTCCTTGTAGAATATAAGATGTTTGAACTTTGGAAGCTGCTTCTTCCTTTAAGCGATTTGTTTCTGACTCCGAATATACCATCGTTGGTTTTATCAAGGCGCCTAAAAAGTTTAAAGTCGTTTGCTGAGCAAGCTCTGACATATCGGAAGATGTGATTTGTAAACGATATTTATCCAACTCTTTATCAACTTGATCAGGACCTAATTCTTGAGCAAGACTCTCGGATATAAAATCAGTTAAATTCGATTGTAATTCAGATAGTTCTAAGGGACTGATTTTAAAAACTTGATCAATTGAGCGGTTAGAAAGCTGATCAAACAAATTAAAAACATTTTCATCTACCATTTGTAATTGTGCTTGAATCACTGTTCGCTTTTGCTCCTCGGATAAATTATCGAAGTTGGTTTTTTTAGTTGGTAAATTATTGACCTTTTCATTAAAAGATTGATCCAGTGGCTTTTCTTTAGATGCATTCTTTAAAGAATCAATTACACCGTCTCGTGAGTACTTACCATTTCGAGCCTCACGAACAAAGCCAAAAAACTGCTCAATCCGCGTAATTTCCTGAATCCTGATATCTTCTTGATATAAATAGATATCATTAATAGCATCCTTAGCTCTTTGTTGATTGGCTTTTGTCTGCTCAACATCTTCCATCGTCACAGGCGCTAAAATTGTTTCATCTGCTACTTGATTCAATTCAAAGTGATAAACTTCTGGTTTGACGTGTTGATAGCCAATTAAAAAAATTGCTAAGGATAGTATGAATGTAATAAGAGGTATAAAGACTTTACCTAAACGCTCATGAAGTAACTGTAGTCGACGATTCATTTTCTTCTCTCCTTGGAAGGTTTTCAATCATGGGTTCTTTGCTATAAGCTCTAATAATATCCGCAACTACTGGATGACGAACCACATCGAACTCATCAAAAGATACAAATTCAATGCGTTTAACCTTTCTTAATTTATGATAGGCGTCAATCAATCCAGATTTTACCCCTTTAGGTAGGTCAATTTGTGACTGATCGCCATTTATAATCATTTTTGAGCCAAAGCCTAATCGAGTTAAGAACATTTTCATTTGTGCAATTGTTGTATTTTGAGCCTCATCTAAAATAACAAAAGCATCGTCTAGGGTTCGACCTCTCATATAAGCCAATGGCGCAATTTCGATAATGCCTCTTTCCATTAGACGGTTGGTTTGTTCCGTTCCGTAAATGTTATATAAGGCATCGTATATTGGTCTTAAGTAAGGATCTACTTTTTCTTTCAAATCACCTGGTAAGAAACCAAGGTTTTCTCCAGCTTCGACTGCTGGGCGTGTCAGTATTATTTTTTTCACTTTACCTTCTCGCATAGCCTGGACAGCCATCAAAACAGCCAAGTAGGTCTTTCCAGTTCCAGCAGGTCCCATACCAAAGACAACGTCTTGTCGGTTAACAGCTCTAACGTATTGTAACTGTCCAAAGTTTTTGGCACGAATAGCTGTTCCATCTGCAGAACGACCCACCACTTCTTCGTAAAGGTTGAGAAAAAAATCTAATTTATTACTTTTTGCCATTTTAATGGCTGTCATGACATCCATGGATCGAGGGGTGATTCGCCTTTCCAAAAGTTGAATAAGGTTTAGGAGGATTTGACGAACAGACTCCACTGTCTCTTCACGCTCACCAATAATGTTAATTATTTCACCGCGGTTGGTTATTTCTACTTCGAAACTATCTTCAATCATACGTATGTATTTATCATGATTGCCCAACAAGGAAATTAGCCAATCTGTGTTTGTGACGGTGACTTGTTTTGAGAATTTTTCGTTGTTATTCAAATAGTCGTCTCCTTTATTAATAAACTAAGTTAAGATTACCATAAAATGCTTATAAAATGGAATAAAAGACCGATATATTAATAGGTTCTATAATTTATAGGGTTGATGGCCGAAGGCCTCAACTCTATTTTTTACTTT